>DZCT01000262.1:184-7235 GCA_022736535.1 Desulfatirhabdium butyrativorans
CAGAGATCACAGAGAATACACAGAGAACACAGAGAGTTATTTTAAAATCTCTGTGCGCTCTGTGGGAAACTTTTTTTCCCACAGAGATCACAGAGAATACACAGAGAACACAGAGAGTTATTTTAAAATCTCTGTGTCCTCTGTGGGCATTTTTTCTCTGTGCGCTCTGTGGGAAAAAAATCTTGCATCTCTGCTGACTGACAGGATATTTTGTTTTTTACAATAATTCGGTTAAAAATACAATTATTCGGCAAAATACGCCGTCAGGGTTCAGTCCGCAGAAATTGATAATCTGTTTGAAAGATTACATTTTATTTTTTTACATGCCGTTGGCACGATTTCTGCATTTCAATCGGCTGACAACAGCAGATAGCTGACAACTGACATAAAAAGGAGATTTTACCATGGGAATTTTTACCAGATTTCGTGAAATTATCAGTTCCAATATCAACGCCATGCTGGACAGCGCCGAAGACCCGGAAAAGCTGATTAAGCTTATCATTCGGGAGATGGAGGACACGCTCGTTGAGATCAAAGCTTCCTGCGCGGGCGCAATGGCAGGCGTCAAAAAAGTCCGGCGTCAGTCGGATGAAGTCCGGTCTCGTGAGAAATATTGGGAAGACCGGGCAAAACTTGCGGTCAGCAAAGGACGGGATGATCTGGCGCGGGAAGCGCTGATGGAAAAACGCCGATATTCCCAGAAAGCAGACGCGCTTGAAAAAGAGATGCGTGAACACAGCGATCTGGTGGATCAGTATCAGAACGACATCCGGCAATTAGAAGACAAACTCGCGGGCGTAAGAGAAAAACAGCGCATCCTGATTCAGCGTCATATTCATGCGACAAAGAAAAAACAGGCGCAGGAGGAAATCCGTCGGGTGGACACTTCGCAGGCAATCTTCCGGGTGGATGCGCTGGAAAATCGGATTGAGCAGATGGAAGCAGAAGCCGAACTTGTGAATTTCGGAAAAAAAGCCCGGCTGGAAGAGAAATTTGACAGACTCACGGTTGATGATGAGATCGAGAAAGAACTTCAGTCCCTGAAATCGCCCCTTGTGCAGAAGGAAGAGAAATAAAGGAGCAAATCCGAGCATGAAAACATTTCTTTTTATAGCGATTACTTTCGGGAGTATCGTTCTGGCGCTGGCAGTCATCGGCGCGACAATATTCCTCGGTATCAGGATCATGCGAGGGGGCATCTCCCGGAGAGATCAGGCATTTCTCTCCGAGGAAGCCAGAATGATTCAGGATATTTATCAGGGGCTGAACCGGATGGAGCAGCGCATCGAAGCCCTTGAAACCATTCTTTTAGATAAGGAAAAAACAGACAGGGAGAAAAAGGAGTGAGAACGATGAGAAAATTTGAAGACCTGTCCGGCAAAGGGCTTTACCGTTCCCGTGACGGCGTGATTCTGGGCGTGTGCAGAGGCATTGCCGAACATTTTGACTTCTCTGTTTTCTGGGTGCGGACTGTTACCGTGCTGATGTTCTTCTTTTCCGGTCTCTGGCCCCTGACAGGCGTTTATATTCTCGCGGCATTGCTCATGAAACCCGAACCGGTTTTGCCCATTGAGACAGAAGCGGAAGCGGAATTTTATGACAGTTATGTTCACTCGCGGAAAGGCGCGGTCCATCGTCTGAAACGGAAATATGACGGTTTGGACCGCCGCATTCAGCGCATGGAAGACAGGGTGACAAGCCGTGAATTTGACTGGGAACGCAGGCTGAATACCTGATAATCAATAAAACGGTGGGCATCAATGCCCACCCTACAATTCCTCCGGCGTGAACGCGGTTACCTCGTCAATTCTTGCGGAGTCCGTCAGCAGCATCGCCAATCGGTCTATGCCGAGCGCATTTCCCGAAGCTTCGGGCATATATTTGAGACATTCCAGAAACTTTTCCGGCATGGGATAAGCGGTTTTCCCGCATCCGCTGCGGAATTTCAGTTCTTTCTCAAATCGCATCCGCTGCTCTCCCGGGTCTGTCAGTTCCGTGAAAGCGTTGCATAATTCCATACCGCAGATGTACAGCTCGAATCGCTCGGCAAGGCGGGGATTTTCCGGTTTGAGCCGGGCAAGCGCGGCGCAGGGCGCGGGGTAGTCATAAAGAAAAAGTGGCTTTCCCCGCCCCAGATGCGGTTCTATCTCAAAGGCAATCACTTCGTCAAAACAATCCTGCGACAGCGCAGTTTCCGCTGACACGGATGCGAATGTCTTAAATGCCTCGGTCACGCTCATTCGCTGCCAGGGTTTTGACAGGTCAATCTTTTCTCCCTGATACTCAAATCCGTCTTTGAAACCGATTTCCCGCGCGGCGAAGATGATCAGGTCTTCGCATTCCTCCATTAACTCTTGATAGCCGACATTTGCGCAATACCACTCCAGCATGGTAAATTCGGGCAGATGCTTTTCGCCTCTTTCTTTTTGCCGGAAACATCTGCAAATCTGAAATATGCGGGAATATCCGGCTGAAAGCAGGCGTTTCATGCACAGCTCCGGCGAGGTTTGCAGAAAGCAGTCTCCCGCAGGCGCGGCATCAATATGGCTTTCGGGCGCGGGCGCGGGGATTCGGCAGGGCGTTTCAACTTCAAGATAATCTCTCTCAAAGAAAAACTTGCGGACAGACTGAATGATCTCCGCTCGTCGCCGAAGCTTGTGTTTGATAGAAGTTTGTCTGTAATAAACTGATTTCATAGATAAAATACAGTTTTTGTTCCCTCTCAGCCTATCTCCATCCATGCGACCAACTCCGGCTTTGCGCCGACCGGTGCCTGAATATCTTTAAGATAGGTATTTTTGATATGCTTTTCAACAGATTTCCGGGCTTCCGCCCATCGGCTGACACCCTGCTCCACGCTTCTTTCCTTATCCGGGAGACAGCGCACTGCCGCCCATGTCTCTTCAATAACCTCGCTGATCCTTCCGCTTTCCGCATCACGGAATTTCACGATTTTTCACATTTCTGCCGCTGTCAACCTGCTCCGCTCTTTTGAAACCGGCCTGAATCAGTTGTTTTGCCACATATCGGGCTGTGTTTCTGAATTCGCTGAAAATAATGATTTTCTGATTTTTCAACAGATTGTCTTCATTCAGATGCCGGATGAGCTTTTGAAGTTTATCATCTTTTTCAGGGTCTTCTCTGACGCCTTCCTGCCCTTTGAGATAAAAACGGCGATAAATTTTGCTCAGAAAATCGGTCAGCCGGTTCATATCCTCCAGCACATCATCCAGCAGGCGGTTCATATCATGTTGATCAGCATCAAAATCTTTTGCAAACTCCGGGATATCGTCTTCTTCCTCATTTTCGGTCTCTTTTTCGCTGAGTTCAAGCCTGTCGGCAATATGCTCCTGAACTAATTTCCACCAGCGCCGGTTCGCTGTGTCCCATGCCGAGAAACGCTCAGGCGAATAATATTTCAGGAAAGCTGCCGTCTTGGCAAGCAAATCCTCCACGCTTGCCTCAAAAGATTTGAAAGAACTTTCAAGCCGTTTCAGCAATAATGTTCGGATCAGCGCGGCAATCAGTTTCTGGTAGCCTGCAATTTGCGGATCAGGCTTTTTGTGATACAGGGCAGTATTGTAAATTGCCAGAGAAAGAAAAGGCTTGTCCCGGTCAAATGCCTCTTTGATCTCTCCGTAGAGACCGGCATAGACATTTTTCAGGGAATAGCCGATGACTCTCGGCGTCTGCCGTAGCGGAAAAAGCGGGTTTTCGCTGATGCCTTCCGACTGCTTCACATATTTCCGGCTTCTCTGAATCAAAACATGCCTGAGCAGTTCGTCGCTGTGCAGAAAATCCCCCTGCTCTGCAATTTCCGCTGTTTCCGCCTCCGGATGTTCATCGGACATTCTTTTTTCGGCTGTCAGAAAATGCTTCCGCAGATTGCGGATTCCGACAGAAGCAAAATGATCGGGCCGGTTCTGTGCAAAGTAGTTGATGAGATGATACAGATCATCTAAGGAATTATTGATCGGTGTTGCAGTCATCAGATACAGCTTTTTTCCGGCTGCAATATCCATCAGCAGCTTTCCTCTGTTGGCATTGGGATTCCGGAAATGATGCGCTTCGTCTATGATAATGACATCGCTTCTGCTGCGGTAGTAGTTGAGCTTTTTCTCGCTGATCAAGCCTTCTTTGCCGAAACTTGTATGTCTCTCGATTCGGAGTCTTTCCTCCATTTCCAAAGCATAATGAGGCTCCAGATACCGTCGGATATTGGCATTCCATACGCTTTCTTCTGCGGACTTCGGGACCACGAGCAGAATCCGCCGGTCTTCATGCAGACATCGCTCCAGAATCATCAGCCCGATAAAGGTTTTGCCGAGACCCACGCCGTCGCAGATCAATGAGCCGCCCCATCTCTCTGTGATCTGCAATGCCTGATGATAGCCGTCTTTCTGATACTGCGATAAGAGAGGATAAATCACGGATTGACTCATTTCCCATTCATCCTGAGTCTTCTCTCTGCCTGCAAAAAATTCAAACAGAGATTTTGCATAGACTGTAAAAGGATCATAATCTTTCAGATGCGGATCAATAACATTCAGCAGTTCGGCGTTGACGCTTTCCGCTTTTTTCCATATCTCATTGAACCAGTTCCTAAGCCCTTCAATATGCGCCTGATCCGTGGTGAAGAGATTCAGTTCCATATCTTCCGTAAGCCCCTGCCGGGTGAAGTCGGAACAGCCTGCCACCGCAAAATCAACGGGATTGCTTTCCATCAGACAGGATGCGGCATGGAATTTTGATGCAGAATGGACTTTCAGCATGATCTGACCGGATGTCAATGCCTCCCGAAGCGCCGGGAGACCGGTCAGCGAGTCATCCCGTATTTTCTCATTTTCAATGCTCTTATTGCAGCGATCAAGCAAGGTCCGGATAATGTCATTTCTGCTCTGACGGGCCGTGCTGTCTCCGGTTAAAATACGGATTTTGTTCAGATGCTGCCACAGTCCTTCCAGCATCAGAAAAGAGGCGATTTCAAAGCCGCCCGCGGCAATGTCCATTTTCTCTGTATTCGGCAGCAGATTCCCAAGCGCGTTCAGAACGGTGTTGCCGTTCCGGTTGTCTATAATGACGGGCAGTTTTTTTGTCATACTTTGATTCTCCCGAGGCATAATAATCTGTCATATAATTCTGATAGTTTCATCCGGAGTGCTGAAATGAAATTTTAGCATATTGTTTGGCAATCCTGCTTTTTGCTCCCACCATTTCAATGCGTTGAATGCAAATTCCCAATCATCAAGGTCTTCTTCTTTTTCAAAATTTTCTTCTCCTTTTGTCTGTCTCAGAACATATCCAAATTGTTCCAATTTCATTGAATATTTATGTTCAAAAAAATCACATTCCGATCTGTACTGTTCTATTTTCGACAATGCAAGCATCAGAGCGCAATCCTGAATGACTCTGTCAGTAAAGCCGTAACCTTCTTTGAAAAGAATTTCTTTTGCAATGTTTAATGTATCCATGAGTTATCTCCTTGTTTACTCAATCGGAAATCCGCCCTGCGCTTCAATGGCTTGCATTATGCGGACGACGCAAAACAAATCAATGTCTGACTTCAGCCTTGACCAAACGTGCGGCAAGTTCATTTGAAAGATACAAGCCCGCGTTTTTCACTTTGGAAAAGGCATGTTCAAGTGAATGAATCAGCCGGCGACGGTAGGCAAGCACCAAAAGACCTGCTGTTCCGATATGACGGATAGTCAAAGATTTCGAGCATTTTCTGGCAGCCATGTCATCAATGACTGCAACATATTCACGATGGTTCAGACTCCATGACAACACTTCTGATTCTCCGTTACCCAGATTCCATAGCAGAATCCGCCTATTCACTTCAACAATCTGCCTTTCTGCCCACGCCGCTTCATTCAGGTTCTTGCAGGCTTTATCTTCACAGGCAGTTACTTCATGCCATACAGCATTCGGCACTGCGATACGGTCAAACATACTCGGCAGTATATAATCCAACTCTGATTTCATAAGAACGATAAGCGGTGAAGCATTAAGGACAACGAAGTCTTTGAAAGCAGATTTATCTGACATTACAGACCTCTTCCATGACTTCCTCAGCCGTGTATTGAAAAGGACTGATACGGATATTGGAAATAGCCGTCAGAAAATCCGAGCGGCTCATGCCTGCAATCTGAGCGGCTTTTTCCTGAGAAATCACTCCTGACTCATACCACTTGGCTGCGGCAAGCAATCGGATTTCAGAAGCAAATTCTTCAGGAGTTTTACGCACAGCAGGCAGCACATCTTCATCGAAACTCATTGTGATTTGAAAATCCATGTCAGAAATTTCCTTTTTTCAAGATGTTGATTTTTTATTGTATATCAATCGGAAACCCGCCCTGCGCTTCGATTGTCTCGTCAATTTCCCGCATGATGCGGATCGTCTCGTTCAGCGCCACAACAATCCGGTGATAATGCCGGATATCTTCGGCAGACAGGCATCGCCCGGCTTGTTTCCGGTCGTAAAGCCATTTGTGGCAGACCTGATAGCCGCCGATATAAAAATTCCAGACCGCTTCGGGAATGCCGTCAAAGTATTGGCTTTTGTTGATGTAAAGCCTGCCCTTGCCGTCTTTGACATTGGCAAGGCTTTTGCCTTTTTCACCGACTTTTGTTACCGAGTTGTCGCCGGAAACCGGAAACGTCGTAATGGCTTTATCAAGTTTGCCGGACTCCGAAAGATGTAGCGATACTAACTCGCTGCCGAGTTGCGACAAGGCTTCAAACAGGTCTCTGCTGCGGGTGAAGGGAATGCGGGGGAAGTCAATTTTCAAGAATTCGGCGTATCGCTGCCGATAACTCGGGCTGTGAACTACGGCGTAGATATAGCCTAAGATTTGTTCGGGTGCGGGTTGAAAATTATAAAGAGAATTTATTAATCCCTTGAACAACTCTGTAAAATTTGTTGTTTTCTCAATTCCTATTTCTTTTTCATCCGGATAGATATACAAACTTGCCACCTGCGATCTTCCTCTGTTACTGATAAAAATTCTGCTTTCAACAATCTGACGAGTTACAAAAAAATAACAATAAT
>DZCT01000694.1 GCA_022736535.1 Desulfatirhabdium butyrativorans
GCACGATGGACAGACAGTATGCTGGAAAGTTCATGGATGGTGATTGTCTATATCATTCCGGTGTTTATGGCTTACGGCATTGCTTACAGAGCGGGAATGTTTTTTTACATCGCGGGCATCCTCTCACTGATATTGCTCTCTGTGATTGCCTCCTGCATCAGTTCCGTACTGATGCTGTGTACGGTGATGCTGATTCCGGCAAGCCGCATGAAAAGCATTTTCATCTTTCTGGGACTGGCGCTTTTCATGCTGCTTTACATTGCCTTCCGCCTGCTCAAGCCGGAACTTCTCGTGGATCCCGATGTTTTTATCTCCACGCTGGTGTATGTCAGAGACCTGCAAACGCCGTCTTCGCCGTTTCTGCCCAGCACATGGGCTTACGACAGCATCAAAAATGCCCTGACCGGCTCGGTGAGAGAAAGTCTGTTTCATCTTGCCGTTTTGTTTTCCTGCGCGGGAATGCTGCTGTCTGCGAATATCATTATCGCAGATGCCCTGTATTTCAAGGGTTTTTCAAGAACCCAGACCACGCCTGCCCGGCTTTTCAGATACGGAAAATCCGGCAGACGCTTTTTCACTTTCTTATCGGGTCCGGTCAGGGCATTTGTCTCCAAAGAGATCAAAACTTTTTTCCGGGATCAGACGCAGTGGTCCCAGCTTTTTCTGATTGCGGGTCTTATCGTGATTTATGTCTATAATTTCAAGGTGCTTCCCCTTGAGAAATCGCCGGTGAAAACCGTTTATCTTCAGAATCTTCTCGCTTTTCTGAACATGGGACTTGCGCTCTTTGTCCTCACTGCCCTTGCGGCGCGCTTTGTTTATCCGGCAGTCAGTTCGGAAAAAGATGCCTTCTGGATTGTCAAATCCGGTCCCGTCACATTGAAGACCTTTCTTCGGATCAAATTTTTTATCTATTACTTCCCTCTGCTCATTCTGTCACAGATTCTGATTGTCACAAGCAATATGCTGCTGAAGGTGACGCCTTTTATGATGATGCTTTCTGTCATCACGGTGTTTTTTCTGACCCCGGGCATTGTCGCGCTGGGCATCGGTCTCGGCGCGGCTTATCCGGATTTCAAAGCCGAAAATCCGGTTCAGACCGTCACGAGCTACGGCGGCGTTCTTTTTATGGTTCTGTGCGCGGGGTATATCGGATTCGTGATTCTCCTTGAAGCAGGACCGGTTTATGAAATTTTCATGGCAAATCTCGAGGGCAGAAGGTTAAGTTTTTTCAGCAAGATATGGACAGTTGCATCTTTTACGCTGGCGTTTGCCGGCAGTATTTTTGCAGTGATACTTCCCATGAAATTCGGAGAAAAAAGACTGGCAGAAGCCTTTACCTGAATTTCCTTTCGTAGGTTGGGGTGAGCTTGCGAACCCCAACATCATCCGGCAGGTGCGGGGTTCGTGGGAACATCATCCGGCAAATGTCGGGGTTCGCAGGCTCATCATCCGGCAAATGTCGGGGTTCGCAAGCTCACCCCGACCTACACGGCATTGGCGCGGAGCGTGGGAACGAGATTGAGGAAGGCAATTGTCGGGGTTCGCAGGCTCATCATCCGGCAAATGTCGGGGTTCGCAAGCTCACCC
>DZCT01000695.1 GCA_022736535.1 Desulfatirhabdium butyrativorans
TCTCGTTCCCACGCTCCGCGTCAATGGCAGTAGGTCGGGGTGAGCCTGCGAACCCCGACACTTGCCGGATGATGAGCCTGCGAGACAATTGCCGGATGATGTCGGGGTTCGCAGGCTCACCCCGACCTACGGAATTGTACGGAATTGTCAGCTTGACGGCATTGACGTGGAGCGTGGGAGCGAGAAAAGGTCGCAAAGAAGAATATAATTTTTTAAAGGCTTTTCTTTGCGCTCTTTGCGTGCTTTGCGAGAAACATTTTCCCCTCCTTTACAAAAGGAAATAATAAAGATGAGTTACAGATGATGTTCCAGATGATGTTCCAGAGAGCGGGGGACTGCCCGCACCGATCTGGCGCCGTGAAACAGGTAATCGTGTCCGTCATGGAGCAGTTCCCAGGGAAGCCCCAGCAGCAGCGCGGCAGCCTCATCGGCTTCATTCTGCTTTTCCCGGGTACTTCCTTTTGACAACTGGGAATCCACAAAAATGCTGAAACGGCGTTCTGCCTGAACACTGATTTTTTTCCATACAGAGACAATATTGTCGCATATACCTTTGGGCATGACTTCGGCATACAGTTCCTGTCCCCATTCCGGCAGTTTTTTTTCCACATTTTCGGCTCTGGTTTTGAACATGCCCGTGGGCCACAGATAATATCTTTCCAAATACCAGCGCAGTTCATTGATTTCAATGGGACCCAGCGGAGAGGTGAAAAGAAAAGCCCGGAGACATTTGAGAGGAGAGTCGCTGTGTTTTGCAGAGATATAGGTGAGTTCGGACCTTGCCACCGCACGGTGTTTTCCGTTTTTTTCCATGATATAGGGAAATTTCAGTTCCAAAATCAGTTCCTCGGACGGCTCGGAAGGAAGGCTTTTTCCGGTTTTCGGATCCGTGGAGGGCTTTTCTCCCAGAGCTGCCAATATCTGAGGCATGGCTTCGGAAATGCCGCCGGGGCTGTTTTTGACACGGATGGCGATGGGTTCTCCGGAAAATATCCATTTCAGAGCGCCCAGCTCGATCCCTTCCCGCAACAAAGCAATCATCGGATAGTTTTCCTGACGGTTTTCTTTAATTTTTGACGCATACCGGGTTTCTTCGGCAACCCATGCGGAATTAAAGGCATCCGCGCTCAGCACCACAATAAAGGCTCTGGATTTTTCAATTTCTGCCCGGATTTTCATTGTCAGATCAACGCCTCCCCGCAGGTCCCGGGAATCCACCCAGTTATACAGTCCGTGGGCTTCCATTGCCTGACGCAGTTTGACAATAAAGTCTTCATCCCGGCTGCTGTGGGAAATCAATACGGCTTTATCCATGAGCGCTCCTTAACTGACTTATATCATTAATAAGTTTTTTATTTTTTCAGATTTGCAATCCCGATCATCCGGAAGGCAGACGGGCATATAAAAAACAGAATATAATATAACATATTTACAGCCTGTGTGCAAGATTGCCTCAAACAATTCGGCATCAGATTCAATTTCGGACAAAAGCCTTGACAGGCATTTATGCAATAGCTTATTATTTTGTTTTATAATATAGTAGTCCAATTTTGGTTTTTTGTGGAATATTTTTTGCATATATGTTATAT
>DZCT01000696.1 GCA_022736535.1 Desulfatirhabdium butyrativorans
CAGTGAAGGGTCTCAGTGCGGAGAGAGATTCTTCGCTCCGCTCAGAATGACACACACCGGCACACTGCACTGTCACCCTGAACGCAGTGAAGGGTCTCAGTGCGGAGAGAGATTCTTCGCTCCGCTCAGAATGACAGTTCGGGGGAAAAGTCCCCGCCCCTCAGTTAAATGAAAATTTATCATCATGTCAGCACCGCTATCCGAACGACTTTTTCTTTCGTCCGAAAGGACAGGCTTTGATACAGATACCGCAAATCTGCGTGCCGATTTCAGGAAGTTTTGCAAAATCTTCATCAAGCTTTTCAGCACATTTGGAAAAAAACATCGCCTCATCTCTGTCTTTGTAATGGCTTTGAGTTCCCACACCTTTTATCGCGCCTACAGGACACGCGTCTTTGCAGGAAGTGCAGTTTCCGCAACGATTTTTCATGGGCGCATCCGCCGTTAACGGGGCTTTGGTGAGAACCGTCGCCAGCCGGACTCTGGAGCCGTAACGGGGCGTTATGAGAAGAAGATTTTTTCCCTGCCAGCCCAGTCCCGCCATCCGCGCCACCGCTTTGTGACTGATTGCGCCGTACCAGTCTTTTTTATCCAAAACCTGAGACGCGGGGATGGGAAGACTGTAAAAGCCGTCTTTTTGGAGCATAACGGAAGTCCGAAATGCAATTTCATCCAGAATGCGGTTGGCGGTCTGATAGACGGAAGCATAAATCGGCGTGGGCCGGTCTGAAATCATTTCAAACACCGCCGCCGGAACCTGAACCGCAATGGAAACCGCTCTGATAAAGGGATTCAGCAGATCGGGCGGGTCGGTTCTGAGTGCGTTTAAAGGTTCGGTATCAGCGATTCCGACAATATCCGCGCCCCAGCCCATGATCGTTGTTTTCACTTTTTCCGTATAGCCAACAGACAAATGTTGTGCTTTCATATTATCATCCTTATAAAAATTCGCTGTCAGAAACGGTGTTCTCCGTGTCTGTTTTCAGCCCGGGCGCTTTACAGTCTGATCTGATCTTAGCCGGGCCGATTTTTGAAAGCGAATTGGTATCACATTATTTGTAAGCAGAATCATGATCCGGATGCAAAGACAGCAACCGAAGCCATTCTCCTTCACGATATGCAACTGCCCTGAATCCCTTGCCCATTCGTAAGCTGTAAAGCCGTTTGCCGCCGGGACCGGAACGTGAAAGTATGGTTTCCCATTTAAGACCGGCATCTTGATATACCTGATCCCATGTCATATTTGAAAGTTTCCGCAATGAAGTCATGACGCCTGTCTGTTTTTCTTTCGGCAGATTAAACAACTGCTTTTGAAAAACCGGATTGTTCAGGTCTGATCTGAGTGGTGAATATATCATAAATTCAGTTGTTTTTCAAGATGATTCAAATCCGTTTCCTGCGGCGGGTGTTTTTCTGCCCATTCAATTGCCGAATCAATATCTGCTGAAATATCAGGCTGATGAATCCACTCCTCATTGTCAGGTATGAATTTCCCTGTTTTTATAATCCATATCCCGTCTGCTATCTGTTCTATCAGAACCTCTCTGCCGGCATATTTTTTATCCAGCAATATCTGTCCGTTTTTTCT
>DZCT01000697.1 GCA_022736535.1 Desulfatirhabdium butyrativorans
GGCTTTTCGGGGAAGAGCCGAACAAAGATTTGCTGCTCGATTTTCTCAATGAACTGCTGCGGAAGGAAAAGGGCAATATCCGGGAAATCACTTATCTGAAAAACGAACATCTCCCGCATATCGGGGAGCGCAGGGCGGTTTTCGACATTTACTGCGAGAATGAGCGGGGCGAGAAATTCATCGTGGAGATTCAGAAGGCGAAGCAGAATTTCTTCAAAGATCGCAACATATTTTATTCGACATTTCCGATTCAGGAGCAGGCGGTGCGAGGGGACCGGAATTTTGAACTGAAGGCGGTTTACACTGTGGGCATTTTAGATTTTGTTTTCGACGATGCGGACAAAGACAAAACGGTTGTGAGCGAAGTCAGGCTCATGGACACGGAGAGAAAAACCGTGTTTTACGACAAGCTGACCTTCATTTATCTCCAGATGCCCAATTTCGTCAAGACCGAAGAGGAACTGGAAACGCATTTCGACAAGTGGCTGTATGTCATCAGAAATCTGTCCTCGCTTCATGAGCGTCCTCAGAAATTGCAGGAACGGGTTTTTGAAAAACTCTTTGAAATTGCCGAGATAGAGCAACTCACATATAGAGAACGTGTTGCTTATGAATATAACCTCAAATACTACCGTGATTTCAAAAATTGTATAGACACTGCCAGGGCAGAGGGAAAGGCTGAAGGCAGAGCGGAAGGCAGGGCGGAAGGTGAAAAAATCGGCGTCGAAAAGGGAAAGAAGGAAAAGGCGTCGGAAACCGCAAGAAATCTGCTGTCTATCGGTGTTCTGAGCGTGGAACAGATTGCGCAGGCAACAGGGCTTGATGCTGAGAACGTCAGGCTTCTGACCCGGAAGTGACAGATAACAGATTCTGATTACTGGTATTTTGCAGAAAAAACTCCGATTCCTATGCAGGATTATCTGAAAGCGGTTTATGATCTGAGCGGCAGAGCAGGGCTTTCCCTGCAATCCGTTAAAAATAAGCGGCCGAGTGCCGAAAGATGAGGTGTATTATGAATTCCGATGTGATAGAACAGGGTTTTCAAAGGGTATGGCAGATGTTTCAGGAAACGGACCGGAAATCTAAGGAAACAGACCGTAAAATCGAGGAACTCGGCAGGATTCTGAAAGAAAATATGAAAGAATCCGACAAATATTTCAGAAAGGTCAGAGAGTTGGACCGCAACTGGGGAAAATTGGTCGAGGCGCTGATAAGACCTTCCGTGGCCGAGCAGTTTCAGAAAAGGGGTATCAGCGTCGGGGGTTCGGGGCAGAGAGAAGAAAGGAAACGCGGGGGTGAGACCGTGGAAATAGATATTCTTCTTACCGACAGCGATTCTTTGGTAGCCGTCGAGGTCAAAACCACGCTCGGAGTGCAGGATGTGGACGAGCATATCGAAAACCATCTGAAACCTTTTAAAAAATTTTTTCCGGAATACAAAGATAAAAAAATATATGGTGCGGTCGCCTATATTCATGTCGAGGAAAATGCGGACCGCTATGCGTATAAAAACGGACTGTTTGTCCTGACGTTTTCGGGCAAAGATACGGTAAAAATCAAAAATGACCGCAAATTTGTTCCGAAG
>DZCT01000263.1 GCA_022736535.1 Desulfatirhabdium butyrativorans
ACATTGGGGAACTGTTTCCTGATCAAGCGTATCCTCCTTATCAAGATTCCATTCATAATAACAAGGGACCGAGCCTTTTGATATGTACTGATATTCATTTTCAAGATTCAATCCCGTCGTGAAAAAACCATCCAGAGAATTTTTGAAGTCCTCCAAATCTTTAGGCATACCCTTCAAGTCAATCTTCCGCACATCACTTTCTGCGGCTTTCAACGCGCTGACATCGCCTTCAGCAGCCTTCTGGAATGCAGAAACGAGTTGACTGAAAGCTTTCTTTACCGATTCATCAGCTTGATATTCAGTCTTTTGCTGTTTTTCCGGTGCTGCTTTGCCCTTTCCCTGATTCATCATGGTAAAAACTGCCCCCGCCAACCCGAGAACGACAACGGCAGCCAAGGCAAGAATCACTTTTCCGAATTTCTTACCTTTCTTTTTTTCCTCTTCAGGAGGGGATTCACGAAGTTCATCCCTTTTAGCAGGAGGTCCCGGATCATCCCGGATGATGAGTTCACCCCCTTGAGTTGTTTCAGGGACATCGCCGATTTCCTTGACCCGCCCGAAAATTGCCAGTCCCTTGGAAATGACCTCCTGAGGGTTCGTGCTTTGGATTTTGAGGCTGTCAGGAAAAGCATTCTTAATCTTTTCCCTGACATAGTGAAGCCTTCCGGACCCTCCGGCAGTGATAACCACATCAATTTCATTTTTTCCGATACCCGATTTCAGCAAGGCGGCATCAATAGGTTCATCAAATCTTTTGATGAAATTCTCGCATTGCCGTTCAAATTCTTCAGCATCCAATGCCATGCGATAATGGGATTTGCTCGTTTCCAGCATGGGAATCGTGATTTCGGCTTTGTCCGTGCCGCCATCCTGAGCCACTGAAAGTTTTTCCTTAATGAGCCGGCTGTATCTTTTTGTCAAAGCCTGATCCGAAGGGGTCAACTGTGCCATTCCGAGACTCATAGACATCTTAGCCGAAAAAATTTGTCTGAGGTTTTCGTCAAAATGGTGTCCTCCGAGATCAATTCCCCCAAACCCGATGATTTCAGGCAGTTCTCCCTTGCTTGTCCGAACAATGGCTACATCAGTTGTCCCGCCTCCGAAATCATAGACCAGAATGATCTGTTCCTTGCTTACACTGAGATCCCCTTTGAAATGATGATAGTAAACAACGCCGAGAGGCTCCTCGCATCCGACGACATTGGGGAAACCGGCTTCCTCCGCGACCTCGACAATCAGGGACTTCTGTTTATCGCTCCACTCCGCCGGATAACCGATGACACAGGTTATATCAGAATCTTTCAGGGAAACACCGTTGAACTGCTGGCGTTCTATCTTTTCCCTTATGACACGCAGAAACAGAACATCCAGTTCTTTTGCTGTAAACACCCGTCCGGCGGCTCCGAATTTATACTCATAATTCACGCCGGTCTTTGATTTGAAAGCGTAAAAGGTGCGATCAGGATAAAGGGAAATCTCCTCCCAAGCTTCCCTGCCGATCTGCTCCACCCGCTCTCCTGTGGGGTCAAGCCTCAGTACGCTTTCAACTGTCGTGATTCCGTCAACCTCGATAAGCTCCGGCTCAAACCGCGAAGCCTCGCTCGTCATGCCTATTGTGGTTGTGGTCGTTCCGAAATCAATCCCAAGAATGGTCTTCATTTATCGGGCTCCTTTCTTGTTTATCCTGCCAAAATTTTAATATATATTCTGATTTCTTTTTTTCATATTTCGATTCCCGTGTCAATGAAAAAACCCGTTCCTTTGTTCTTTCGTCAGCGTCCCTCCGAGCCGAGCCGCATCAACTTATCATTCAACATGCGGGCTTGCTGGCAAAAGTCGCATACCTTTTTCCAATTATCCGCGGCTTTTCCTGAAACTCGGAGATAATCCCTCATCGGCTTTTTGATTTCACCGTCTTTACGTTTCAAAATTTTGCCGTATTCCTTCAATGTCATCAGATAAGCCGGGTGACGACGATCATCTCCCTTATGGATACATTCATAATCAGGCTGGCTGCATAATTCATCTTCCGGGAAAAGGGCTGCAAAAAGCCAGTTTTCACTGTCTTGAGACGGGATCGCCGGAATCACCTCCGAGGGAAGTTTGTCTGCACCGTCTGAATTCAGCCATCTCGCGACAACCTCTTCCAATTTTTCGGCAGTCGGCAGAATAGGCGGACAAGGCTGGGAGACATTTTCCACAGGATGAATTATGCCTTCCTGCAAATCGGATTCTGAAGCAACATCCGCGTCTAAGTGGATGATGAGCAAATCCATCTGAAAATCCCTAATCAGTCCGGCAATGTCCGTATCAAGACATTGCCATACGTCATAACAGAAACGGCGGACGCCTTTCCATCCGGTTCCGGTTTTCCCGAAACTGCCGCCGGTGTCTGCCGGCTGCAAATCAAGATATTCATGCGCTCCCGGATACAGCTTTGCAATAATCGCTTTCAGCAGGAGACGATCTGTGGGTCCTTCGACGACGGTTCCGATTTTCACTGTATCTCACTCCTTCTAAAATATATCCGGCACAGCGCCTAAAAATCCCATGCTCCACATTGTCGAAAGCGGCATCCCTTTCCCGCCTTTTTCCAGTATGCTGTCCGACAGCCTGACCCGCGAGACATTTGTCGCTCCGCCGCTGCTCTGACTGCGATCAACAGCAAAGAGCCGAATCCGCTCATCACGCAGATCGAGTCCGTCCAGCACCAGCGGGCTGTGAGTTGTCAGCAATGCCTGACGAGGCGGGTCAGATTCAAGTATATGACGGCAGAAAAGTCGGGCTAATCCTCGAGACAAACGCGGGTTCATGGAATGGCAGAAATTGTCAACAGCAAAAAAACGGGGCGTGCGCGGATGCAGGGCAAGGACTAATGTGAATAAGACATACAGCGCGCCTTCACTCGCGTCATATCCTGACAAAAGATTCCGCCTCGGATCCATCCAGCAATCCCTGAACCGCACAAGGCTTCGCAATGAAGGAACAAACGGAGAGAGCAATTCCCGTGACGGCGCGGTAATATCAAATTTATCCGTCCAGTACAGCAAATCCAGAACCTCATCCAAATCCGATTTTCCGAATCTCTCATTTTCCAAATCGAGAATTTCTTCGACCGCCTCAGCCAAACGACCGCCCAGCAAACCTACAGGATCAGAAGGCATAATATCCGGCTGAATGCCTCTCAGCACCGGTGTTGTCGGCGTATAAATCACATAATTCCTCAAATCTCCCGAAAAGTTCTTTTGCTTAAATGCCTTTTTTTCTTTACCGAGATATTCATTGCAATTGAATATTCCTTCAGAAGAATTATCCAGAGAAATCCCGTAATCTTCACCGCCCTTTTCATCCAGTACATAGAGCGATATTTCATCAGGTTCGTCAGCTTGTTTTAATGAAGTCTTGTATAAGCCGGGCGGAGAATGCCGAATGCCCCGTTCTGACAGATGTTTTGCATCAATATGACTCATGCCGCCCGCCGCGCTTAACATCCCGACTGCCTCCAGCAGATTGCTTTTCCCGCTGCCGTTCGCGCCGATGAATACGTTTACCTGTCCTAATTCCAATTCAATCTCATGGATAGATTTGAATCCCCTTATCGCGATGAATGTCAGCATTTTTTACTCCTTTTTTCGTGTATTCTCACGCCAACTTTTGTGCCTGCGCCGGTTGAAATTTGAAATTTGTTATTTGTTAGAGGAGAGGGCACGCCGGCGGCGTGCCCCTACAAAGGCGGGTCAGAACTTGTCATAAGCAATCATTTCCGGATCAACGCCGAGACCGTCGAGCATCTTGATAATCGCATCCAGCATCGGCGGGGGACCGCAGAGATAATACTCAATTTCCGTGGGGTCTGCGTGCTTGCTGAGATAATGATTATAGAGACAATTGTGAATAAAGCCCGTCATGCCGTTCCACTTGTCTTCAGGCTGGGGATCGGAGAGCGCAGCATGATAGGAGAAATTTTCGTTGTTCTGCTCAAGCTCTTTAAATTCTTCATCATAGAACATTTCCGACTTTGACCTTGCGCCGTACCAGAACGTCATTTTTCGTGTTGTTTTTACATCCAAGACCTGATTGCGGATTTGACTCCGCATGGGCGCCATGCCTGCCCCGCCCCCGATGAAACACATTTCCCGGTCTGTATTTTTCACGAAAAACTCGCCGTAAGCCCCGCTCAACGTCACTCTGTCGCCTTTTTTCAGGTTGAAAACATAAGAAGAACCGACACCGGGCAAAGCCTCCGTTACGCCGGGCGGAGGCGTGGCAATTCGTATCGTAAATTTGAGAATGCCTTTTTCCGAAGGCGGATTGGCGAGAGAATAGGCTCTGAAGACCGGCTCCGAAGATTTTGCTTTCAAGCCCCAGAGATTGAAGCGATCCCACACGGGTCTGAATTTTTCCTCCACAATGAAATCCGAAAACGAGGCTTCATATTCGGGAATGTCAATCTGCATGTATGCCCCGGCTTTAAATTCAACGGCTTGGCCCGGGTCCAGTTCCACAACTAATTCTTTGATAAAGCTTGCGACATTGCGGTTGGAGATGACCGTTGCATGGAATTTTTTGATGCTGAAAATTTCGTCAGGGATGCGGATTTTCAAATCTTCTTTGACTTTTAACTGGCAGGCAAGACGGATATTTTCTTTTCTTTCTTTCCGGCTCAGATGCGGAAGTTCGGTGGGAAGCACGCCCCGGTTTCCTTCTGAAACTCTGCATTTGCATGTGCCGCAGGAGCCGCCCCCGCCGCACGCGGAAGGCAGCAGAATCTTATTGCCGAGCAGCGCGGAGAGCAGCGTGATGCCGCCCGGTACCCGAATGCTTTTTTCGTAGTCGTCATTGATGACGATTTTGCAGTCTCCTTTTTTGACCAATCTGGCTTCCACAAGCAGCAGCATTGCCACAAGGATAAATATGAGAGACGAAAAAACCGTTGTGCTGATGAGATATATCATTGTTTTAGCTCCTTTTATTTTTTTCGCCAAGAATGAACTTATTTTTCGCCACGAATGAACACAAATTTTTTGCACGAAAAGAACACGAATGAATAAATATATCTATTTGTATTAACACAAATAAATTCGTGTTTTTTATTTGTGAACAATTCGTGTTCATTCGTGGCTTAAATCATCCCAATGTAATTCCTGAAAAAAGCATAAACGACATTGCCATCAGTCCCGTGACAATCATGGTGATGCCAAATCCTTCCAAGCCCTTGGGAACATCTGCATATCGGAGTTTTTTCCGTATGGCTGCCATGGAGACTATAGCAAGCATCCACCCGGCTCCGGAGCCGATGCCGAAAACAAGAGATTCCGCAAAGGAATAATTCCGCTCCACCATGAACAGCAGCGCGCCCAGAATGGCGCAGTTGACGGCGATCAGCGGAAGGAATACGCCCAGCGCCGCGTACAGCGCGGGCGAATAGCGGTCAATCGCCATTTCCACGGCCTGAACGATGGCGGCAATCACGGCAATGAATATGATGAATTTCAGAAAACTGAGATCAACCTCCGGCAGCCCCGCCCATTTCAAGGCTCCGGGCGCAAGCAGATAACGGTAAACCAACCAGTTTGCCGGCGTGGTGATCGCCAGCACAAATGTCACCGCCAGTCCGAGACCTGTCGCAGTTTCTATTTTTCTGGAAACCGCAAGAAAGGAACACATGCCCAGAAAATATGCCAGCAGAATATTGCCGACAAAAACCGAGTTTAGCGCAATACCGAGAAGATTTTCCATTTTGACGCCTCCTTAGATCAGTTTCAGCAGTCAAGATTTGACAGCTTTTCAAAACTTGTCAAATCTTAATCTTTAGGGGTTAAACAGTTGCGATTCCACGTTGCGGACGCGGAGCGTCGGGGCTGCATTCCCACGCGGAGCGTGGGAACGAGATCAACTGCGTAACCCATAATCGTGTTATTTTAGAAATAAAATGACATAATTTGAAATGTTTTTCAATAAATTTCTGTCAGTCCTGCGACAGACATTTCTGTCCGTCCCGCTGTCCTTATACCAATTCGCTATTGAAAATATATTCTCGCAGACCGCAGAAAAAACGCTGTGAAAAAAATATTTCCCACAGAGGACACAGAGAGGAAAAGCCCGCGGAGATCACAGAGTTTTTTTAAAATTCTCTGTGATCTCTGCGGTTTTTTTACACTCTGTGATCTCTGCGGGAAACCCCTCCGGGAAAAAATATTATATAAAGTCAGAAGAGATTCGGTATTACAGGATGCCCTGAGGCATGGGACCGACCTTTTCACCGCCAAGCACATAGCCGCCGTCAAGCCTCAGCACGCTGCCTGTCATAAAGGGCGCATCTTTGATGATAAACAGAACCGCTTTCACCGCATCTTCAATTGTGCCGATTCGTCCCAGCAGCGTATGATCTGTGACCGCCTGTTTCTGCGCGTCGGTGAGCAGCCCCCAGCCCCGTGTTTTGTCGCCGTGCCGGGTTTCCACAATGCCGAGCATGATTTCATTGACCCGCACCTCCGGCGCGCCCATTCTTGCCCACGTTTCTGTCAGCAGCGAGATGCCCCGATTGGCAGCGGCGTATCCCTCATTGAAAATCAGGCTCGCGGGTCCCGATCTGCCGACAATTCCGGCAATGGAGGAAAAATTAATGACCGCACCGTTTCCCGAAGCTTTCAGATGCGGCAGCGCGGCGTTGAAAACCCATTGTTTTGCCCGGAGCGTGGTCGCCATCTCCAAATCCCACTGTTCCTGAATGTAGGTCCCGTGTACCACGGGCCATCCGCCCCGCTCGATGTTGTTGATCAGAATGTCAAGCCTGCCGAAACGGTTTATCACTTTCTCGATAAGACCCTGAATTACATCTGTTTCCAGCAGGTTTATCCGGAGAATCATACATTCCGCGCCGGTTTCAGCAAAATCCCGCTTCATTTCTTCAAGACTTTCTTCCCAGTCAAAATAGGTGAGCGCCAGCTTTACGCCCTGTTTTGCCAGCGCAAGACCGATGCCTTTTCCGATGCCTTTGACCGCGCCCAGCACTAGCGCGACTCTGTTTTCAAGATTCATAATTCAACTCCTTGAAGTATTTCAATTTTCTGAAGTTTGAAACGGAAATGTTTGTCTGACGCTGAAGCGTCTGATTCTGAGCGGAGCCTCTGTCATTCTAATACCAATTCGCTATCAAAAATTAATTAATCCGGTGAAATGCTGTAAGAGATT
>DZCT01000698.1 GCA_022736535.1 Desulfatirhabdium butyrativorans
CATGTCTTTCCGGCCGAAAACATGCCTCACGTTGCGGTAAAAAAGATCCTCGGCGATTCTGCCCTGCACGATTCCCATTTCCCCGAGCTTCACGCCGATATCGTCCAGTTTCTTTATCGTTCTGTTCAACTGCGCCTCGGTTCTGTTCAGATGCTCGTCGGTTCTGTTAAGGTTTTCGTCGGTTCTGTTAAGGTTTTCGTCGGTTCTGTTAAGGTTTTCGTCGGTTTTTTTCTGGGATTCCTTCAGTTCGAGAATCTGTTCGTCGGTTTTTTTCTGGGATTCCTTCAGTTCGAGAATCTGTTCGTCGGTTTTTTTCTGGGATTCCCTGAGTTCGGCCATTCCCCGGAAGAACTCTTCCATCCCTTTTTCGATGCGGTCCATACGGCTTTCTTTCATAAGCACCTCCTGTCCCGGACAAAAATATAATAGCACCGGGGGTTTTGAAAAGCAAGCGTTCCGGAGTGCAAAAACAGAGCGAAGCGGTTTTTTGCACTCATTGTTTTCAGGGGCAGTCCTCCTTTCGGTACAGGCGGAACAGAAATCCTGCAAATCCTTTAATCATGTGAATCAGGGTTCAGACATTGTTTCGCCGGCGTTCCCCTACAAACAGGACTCCTGCAAATGCTTTCGGGATGCTCGGCACAACGACTGCAAACAAGAAATTTTATTGAACGCCAGAAAGGTTATTGACATATCCAATGAAATAGTATATTAAAGGTTTTTTTAACGAATTTGGAGAGGTGGCCGAGAGGCTGAAGGCGCCGCTCTCGAAAAGCGGTATCCTGCCAAAAGCGGGATCGTGGGTTCAAATCCCACCCTCTCCGCCACCGATCTTGTGAAAAGAGCTTTTATCCCTCGCAAAGACGCAAAGATCACAAAGAAAAGCTTTTTTCATAAAAAGATTCTCTGCGGGACAGCCTGAAATCCGATGCGCCGTTGGGGAGAATCTTTTTTATTTCTGATAATGTCTGAAATTTTGTTTGCGGAGAGATTTCCGAGCTGGCCGAAGGAGCACGACTGGAAATCGTGTGTACTGTCAAAAACGGTACCGAGGGTTCGAATCCCTCTCTCTCCGCCATTTTTTTTTGAATCGCCTTTCATCTTCAGTTTCTGCGGCAGGGCAGCGAAAAATTTCCTTTCCGCTCGCCTTTCAGTTCCCTGTCCGTAACAATACGACAAACAAATCATGTCCTATCTTGTTCTTGCACGCAAGTATCGCCCCCAGACATTTGATCAGGTTGTAAAACAGGAGCATGTCACCCGCACGCTGGTGAATGCCATTTCATCGGGCAGGGTTGCCCATGCCATTCTGTTTTCCGGTCCCAGAGGCACGGGAAAAACAACGGTCGCCCGCGTCTTGGCAAAAGCCATGAACTGCAAGCAGGGTCCCACCCCCACGCCCTGCAATGAATGCCGATCATGTAAGGAAATCACTTCGGGAAACGCGGCGGATGTGTTTGAAATTGACGGCGCATCCAACAACGGCGTGGATCAGATCCGCGAACTGCGCGAAAACGTCAAGTATATGCCCGCGCACAGTCCTTATAAAATTTATATTATTGACGAAGTCCACATGCTCAGCA
>DZCT01000264.1 GCA_022736535.1 Desulfatirhabdium butyrativorans
GAGGATGTATGCAAACACAGATATATCGAACAGAAAAAAGAGTACCCGAAAACGGCGTGCTGATATTGGATGCTCTGCCGTTTCGGTCTCACGATATTGTCGAAATTATTGTGCGGTTGCGTGAGGATAAAAAAGAGCAGAAAAACCGTTATCCGATGAGAGGAAGGATCGTCAGATACGATGAACCGACGGAACCTGTAGCTCAGAACGAATGGGATGCCCTGAAATGATTCTGCTGGATACGCATATCCGGATATGGTGGGTTGACGGAAGCCATCGGCTCAAAGACTGGCAGAAACAAACCATTCAGGAAAACGAGGATGCCGGACTCGGAATCAGTGCAATTTCATGCTGGGAAACGGCAAAACTTGTCGAGATCGGAAGATTAAGCATGACCTGCCCGATTGAAGAATGGATGGAAGGAGCCTTAGCCTATCCCGGAATCCGGCTGATTGAACTGAGTCCGCAAATTTCCGTTGAATCAACAAAACTTCCCGGCAAATTTCACAAAGACCCGGCAGACCAGATCATTGCGGCTACAGCAAGAGTATATGATATTCCTATACTGACAGAGGATGAAAAGATTTTGAATTATCCGCATGTAACTACACTTTAAATGAAACGATTTCAAAAATGGAAATATCAGCATGACACAGCAAACCGTTCAGCCTGTAAAACCGGCAATATCGCCGGAGCAGATTATTCTGGCGATAAAAAACATGGAGAAAGAGCAGCAGGAGGCATTCATCGAAGACCTGCTTGCGACGGTCAGCCCGGAATATCTTGAAAGCATCAGATCGGCTGATGAAGAGGATGGTATCATTCAGCTTATGGTCAAAGCCGGTCTGGTACGCCCGCGGCGGTCAAAAAAACTCTCTCCGTCTGATCCTGTGCCTGAAGAAGAACGTCGCAAGCTTGCCGAAAAATTGGGGCAGACACCGGGCAGGCTGCTTTCTGAAATCATCATTTCGGAGCGTGAGCAGTGATAGCAGTCGCATATTTCGACACCGGCGATTTGCTGAAGCATTATGTAAGAGAAATCGGAAGCGGATGGGTAAATGCGCTTTTTGGCTCGTCTCCTGCGCCGATCATCTTCACCTCGCAACTGACCGTGGTTGAGGCGGTGTGTGCCTTTTCAAGAAGACTGCGGGAGGGCGCATTGTCTTTTTTAAAAACTCAGTTTCTTAAATCATAATCGGCGAAAGCAGCCGAAAATCGCTTTTCCCCGAGCCCGCCGCGTCGGCTTTGGCGATATGCGGCAAATCGTCAGCCGTCTTTCCCAGAAGCGTCGCGCCGAAAGCGTCCGCCGCGACCTGATCTGTGCTGACAATCATCGTATTTGTCGGTTTCAAATCCGAAAGCGAGCCGCCCGTGGGACCGTTGCTCATCATTGTTACCGTTCCGTCTAAAATCACCAGCGTGGGTTTGACCATCATTGCCAATTCCATGATAATATTGTGAATATCCTGATGAAAGATATTCCGCCGCCCGCCGAGAAGCCCGTACCAGTTTTTCATGCTCATGGACGCGCCGCTACGATGGTGGTCTTTAACCGGCGCGATGCCGATAAGTTTGTTCACATTCTTGAAAGGCTCATAGAGCAGGGGCCAGTCTTTAATCAACTGTGCGCCCGGAACTGTTGCCGGTTTGAAAAAATCCTCACGGGGCAGCAGAATCTGCGCGCCCGCAGACCGGGCGCCCGCCTCGATTCCGCTCAACAGAAAGCAGCTTGCCGGATCGTTGATGGGATTGTCTGTCACGATGACTTTGGACGCGCCGGCGGCAAAACACAGTCTTGCGACTTCCGCCACAAGATCGGGATGCGTGGTTGCCGAGAGAAGAGGCGGAGAGGCAAAAGCTGCATTCACTTTCAACAAGACCCGGTCGCCTTTTTGAATAAAAGTTTCCATGCCGCCGAGGGCTTTCAGCGCAGCGCGGAGGCTTTGGATTCTGTCCGCGCCGCGTGCCACACACATCTTGCCTGTCTGTCCGGGAATCGAAAAATCCGGCAGATAAACGCCGCTTTGTCTGTCTGAATACGGTTCGGGACCTGCGGGATCATAAAAATAATATCCCGCAGAGCAGACAGCCGCGACCGAAATACCGGCTTTTCCGGCGCGAAGCAGGAATTGCCGCCGATTCAGCTTTTCCTTGTCGGTACGGTCTGACTTATGCAATTTTTCCATAAGCTTTAATTTATACTGTAACTTGACCGCTTTTGCAAGAAAAAATGAAAATCTTTATATTTACAAAAAAGCCGCCAAATGATAAACATAGCACTTTCTCGTTATATCTCGTTTCCACGCGCCGCGTCAATGCCGTTAAGTTAAGAGAAAAATGTAGGTCGGGGTGAGCCTGCGAACCCCGACACCTGCCGGATGATGTCGGGGTTCGCAGGCTCACCCCAACCTACGGAATTTACGGAATTGTCAGTTTGACGGCATTGATGCAGAGCGTGGGAATGCAGACCGGACGCTCCGCGCCCGTACAGGGACAGACAGCCTGTAGAGACGCAAAATTTTGCGCCTTTACTTATTTCAACCTTTAAAGGAGGCATCTCTTGGAATTAAAAGGAAAAAAACTCGTCATTCTGGTCGAGCAGATGTATAACGACCTTGAACTCTGGTATCCATATTACCGGCTCATTGAAGCCGGCGCAGCCGTAACAATTGTCGGTTCCGGCAGCGAGACAAATTATAAAGGCAAAGCCGGTATTCCCGCAACAGCGGACAAAAATGCAGAGCAGATTTCTGTTGCGGATTTTGACGGCATCATCATTCCCGGGGGCTATGCACCGGACTTCATGCGGCGTTATCCCGCGATGGTTCGGTTGGTAAAAGATTTTTTTGAATCGCAGAAAGTGGTTGCCGCGATCTGTCATGCCGGATGGATGCTGGCTTCGGCAAAAATCCTTAATGGACGGACAGTTACCTCTTTTTTTGCCATCAAAGACGATTTGATTCATGCCGGCGCAAAATGGGTGGATCAGGAAGTTGTCGCGGACGGAAAATTAGTTACCAGTCGGAAACCGGACGATCTGCCCGCGTTTATGCGGACAATTATTGATGTGCTGAAGACCACGTAGAGACGCACGGCCGTGCGTCTCTACTCGTTCCCACGCTCTGCGTGGGAATGCAGTCCGGACGCCCCGCGTCCGAACAGTAAAAACACTGAAACGGGTTTAAAACCCGTTCTACGTTCCCACTCAGAGCGTGGGAACAAGTAGAGATTTCCGCAAAAATCCTTGAAAAATAGAAATAAACAATCAGAAAAGGAAAACTATGCCCAAACGTGATGATATTCATAAAGTCATGATTATCGGCTCAGGTCCGATTATCATCGGACAAGCCTGCGAGTTTGACTACTCCGGAACTCAGGCGTGCAAAGCGCTGAGATCGCTGGGATATGAAATCGTGCTGGTGAACTCGAATCCTGCGACCATTATGACCGACCCGGGAATGGCAGACGCCACTTATATAGAACCCCTGAATGTCAAGGTGCTGACAGAAATTATCGCAAAAGAACGCCCCGATGCGCTGCTGCCGAATCTCGGCGGACAGACCGGACTCAATCTGTCTTCGGAACTGGCAAAAGCCGGTGTGCTGGAACAATACGGCGTGAAAGTCATCGGCGTCAATATTGACGCCATCGAGCGCGGGGAAGACCGCACCGCGTTCAAGCAGACAATGGAAGGTCTCGGCATTGAGATGCCCAAGGGAAAAACCGTAACTACCGTTGCAGATGCCGAAAAAGTCGCGGAAGGATTCGGCTATCCGGTCGTCATCCGTCCCGCATACACGATGGGCGGCACAGGCGGAGGACTTGTCTATAATATCGAGGAACTCCGCACGATTGCAGCACGAGGACTTGCCGAAAGTCTGGTTCATCAGGTGCTGGTGGAAGAATCGGTTCTGGGCTGGGAAGAATTGGAATTGGAAGTCGTGCGGGATGCGAAAAATCAGATGATTACGGTCTGTTTTATCGAAAATGTGGACGCGATGGGCGTTCACACCGGCGATTCCTACTGCACCGCGCCCATGCTGACCATCTCTCCGGAATTGCAGCAGAAGCTTCAGGAATATTCCTACAAAATTGTGGAAGCCATTGAAGTCATCGGCGGAACAAACATTCAGTTCGCGCATGATCCGAAAACAGGCAGAGTGGTGGTGATTGAAATCAATCCGAGGACTTCCCGCTCCTCTGCATTGGCGTCCAAAGCCACCGGCTTTCCCATCGCGTTTGTCTCCTCTCTGCTGGCAGGCGGTCTCACGATGGACGAAATTCCTTACTGGCGGGACGGAACGCTTGAAAAATACACGCCTTCCGGCGATTATGTGGTCGTCAAATTTGCCCGATGGGCATTTGAGAAATTCGAGGGCGTTGAAGACAAACTCGGCACGCAGATGCGCGCAGTCGGCGAGGTGATGAGCATCGGAAAGACTTACAAAGAAGCCTTTCAGAAAGCCATCCGCTCTTTGGAAATCAGCCGCTACGGTCTGGGTTTTGCAAAAAATTTCAACAGCCTGCCCTTGGATAAACTCATGGACATGCTGGGAACGCCCTCAAGCGAGCGTCAGTTCATCATGTATGAGGCATTGCGGAAAGGCGCGGATATTCAGGAACTCTACAAAAAGACGTACATCAAGCCCTGGTTTATCGGGCAGATGAAGGAATTGGTGGATTTGGAGGAAGACGTTCTGAAATATAAGAATCAGATGCTTCCCGACCATCTGCTCATCCATGCAAAAAAAGACGGATTTGCAGACAAATATCTCTCCAAACTGCTTCATGTTCCCGAACAGGATATTCGCAGACGGCGCATTTCTCTCGGCGTCTCGGAGGCATGGGAGCCGGTGCCGGTCAGCGGCGTGGAAAATGCCGCGTATTACTACTCCACTTACAACGCGCCTGACAGCGTGGAGGTGAGCGACCGGAAAAAAATTATGGTTCTCGGCGGCGGTCCCAACCGCATCGGACAGGGAATCGAGTTTGACTACTGCTGCGTCCATGCGGCTTACGCCATTCGGGAAGCGGGTTATGAATCCATCATGGTCAACTGCAATCCTGAAACCGTTTCCACAGATTATGACACTTCGGACAAGCTTTATTTCGAGCCGCTTACGGTAGAAGATGTTCTGAGCATCTACGAGAAGGAAAAGCCGGAGGGCGTTGTGGTTCAGTTCGGCGGACAGACGCCGCTCAATATTGCCGCCGAACTGGCGCAGGCAGGCGTCAAAATTCTCGGCACAACGCCTGAAACCATTGATCTGGCGGAAGACCGGGACCGTTTCCGCAAGATCATTTATCAGCTCGGTATTCCGCAGCCGAAATCCGGCATGGCGAGCAATCTGGAAGAGGCAAAGAAAATCGCGGCAGAAATCGGCTATCCGCTGATGGTGCGGCCTTCTTACGTGCTGGGCGGCAGAGCCATGCAGGTCGTATTAGATGAGGAAATGCTGGAACATTATGTGAGGGCTGCCGTGGATGTCTCACCGGAACGTCCCATTCTCATTGACAAATTTCTGGAATATGCCATTGAGGCGGAAGCGGACG
Source organism: Desulfatirhabdium butyrativorans (assembly GCA_022736535.1). Classification (GTDB taxonomy): domain Bacteria; phylum Desulfobacterota; class Desulfobacteria; order Desulfobacterales; family JAIFKL01; genus JAIFKL01. The sequence goes on from DZCT01000264.1 coordinate 5,554, forward strand.
CGATAGCCGACGGCACCGACGCGTTTGTGCCTGCGGTCATGGAGCATATCGAGCTGGCGGGTGTGCATTCCGGCGATTCTGCCTGCGTCATTCCGCCCTTCAGCATTCCTCCGAGACATATTGAAACCATCTCCGAATACACCCGCAAAATCGCTGTCGAACTCAAAGTCGTGGGATTGATGAATGTGCAGTTTGCCATTATGAATGACACGGTTTATATTCTGGAGGCAAATCCCCGCGCCTCCCGCACCGTGCCGATTGTCTCAAAAGTCTGCAATATCTCAATGGCTCGGCTTGCCACGCAGATCATGCTCGGCAAAAAGCTTCCCGAACTGAATCTGAGACATAGGCGCATTCCGCATTTCGGCGTCAAAGAAGCGGTTTTTCCCTTTAATATGTTCCCGGAAGTGGATCCGATTCTGGGTCCTGAAATGCGCTCCACCGGCGAAGTGCTGGGTTTGTCTCACTCATTCGGGAGAGCCTTTTTCAAAGCGCAGGAGGCGACCAAAACGCCGCTGCCGCTTGAAGGCACTGTGCTGATCACCGTGACCGATGCGGATAAACCGAGCATTCTCGAACCTGCCCGGCTTTTCAGGGAAATGGGCTTCAGAATCATGACAACCGAAGGCACGTATAAATTCCTGTCAGATCAAGGCATTGTGTCCGAGCCGATCAAAAAACTGGGACACGGCAGACCGGATATTGTGGACGCGATTAAAAACGGAGAAATTCAGTTGGTGGTGAACACGCCCAGCGGCAAAAGGAGTCAGGAAGACGATTCTTATATCCGTAAGGCAGGCATCAAGTATAAAATTCAGAATATTACAACGCCTGCCGGCGCGCTGGCGGCTGCCAAAGGAATTGCCGCGCGCAGAGAAGGCAAGCCTATTGTCCGCTCTTTGCAGCAATATCATGCGGATATTCAAGGTACGGGGTATGAGGTATGAGGTTAGAGGTTAGAGGTTAGAGGTTCGGGGTCAGGGCAAGCCCCCCGCACCCCGAACCTCAAACCTCTTACCCTGCTTTTATACAACCGACAGCACCGGGCAGGGCGAATTCAGAATGATATACTGTGCGGTGGAGCCTAAGACGAATTTCTCCAATCTCGACTTTTTCCTGACCCCCACGATGATTTCATCAACCCCGTGTTCTTTTGCAAATTCAATCAATGCCTCCCCGGGAGACAATCCCCCGACGAGCAGGCGTGTTTCACAGGGAATGCCATCCGCTTTCAAGAAGTTTTCCGCATAAGCCAATTCCTCTTCCGCGAGTATGAAATCGTCTTTCGGAACATCACGCCCGCCGACCATGGACTTTACCACATAGACTTTTGCGTTAAATGTTTCTGCATGTTTTTTTGCTATTTCCAAAGCCTTTTCGGAAATTTTTATTGACCGGTCATAAGCCAGCATCATTTTCATTTGATTACCGCCGTGAGGTTATTTTTTTTGTTATCTCTCGCTTTGTTGTTTCTCGCAAAGATCGCAAAGGACGCAAAGAGATAAAAGAAAAAAATAAAGTCAAATAGTTAAGATATTTTAAAATCTTCTGAAACTTTGCGCTCTTGGCGTGCTTTGCGAGAAACTTATCTCTCGCAAAGATCGCAAAGGACG
>DZCT01000265.1 GCA_022736535.1 Desulfatirhabdium butyrativorans
TTCCGTTGCGGTTCTCGTTTCCACGCGGAGCGTGGGAGCGTCCGGAGTGCTGAAATGCCTGATTTTATAAAACGGTTCAGCACCGGGGGCGGACGTGGAGCGTCCGGACTGCATTGACCCCCTCCGCGTGAGAACGAGTTCAACTGCGTAACTCGTAAAAATATTAAATACGCTCCATAAACCTCCGTGTTTAAAATAAGGACATTCCTTTGTGCGTCAAGAGATGAATCGGAAAAAAATAGGGAAAACTGCCCTGTCCGAGAAAAAAATTGACTTGAACCCCTTATATCGGATAAAAGGAGACTTTCAGGAGAAAACATATTGCCGGACATTCTTCTCATACAGCCGCCGATCAGGGATTTTTATCTCACGGCAAAAAGAACCGTTCCTTACGGGCTTGCCTGCATTGCCGCCGCGCTCAGGGACGCGGGATTTTCCGTGGAAATTCTCGACGGGCTTGCGACCGCCAAATCACGAGTCGTTGATCTGCCCCCGGAAATGACTTATCTCAGAGAATATTACGCAAAGCCTGATATTTCTCCTTTTGCTTTATTTTATCATTTCAGACACTTCGGCTACAGCTTTGAGCATATCGGGAAAAAAGCCAAAGATTCCGGAGCATTTCTCGTGGGAATTTCTTCGCTTTTCACAGCGTACAGCGATGAGGCATTGGAAACTGCCCGAATCATCAGAAAATTTCATCCCACATGCCAAATCGTACTCGGCGGGCATCATCCCACCGCCATGCCGGAAAAAGTCATGGAATGTCAGGCAGTTGATTTTGTCCTCCGGGGAGAAGGAGAAGCCGCTATGCCCGCGCTCGCCGAAATTCTGAAATCATCTCCACGCCCCGACCTTGCCGCTGTTCCGGGAATTGTGTTTCGGAAACCGGACGGGACCTTGCATATCAGCGAACCGGCAATGATGAAACATCTTGACGATTATCCGTTGCCCGCAATGGACTTGGTGAAACATGCCTTTTACAAACGAGGAAAAAAAGCCAGCACGGTGGTTGCAGCGAGTCGCGGATGTCCTATGAAATGCAGCTATTGCTGTGTGGGAACTTCATCGTTGCGTTACCGGCGGCGAAGCGTCGAATCGGTTCTCCGTGAAATCGAAATTGCCGTCACGCAATATGATGCCGGATTCATTGACTTTGAAGACGAAAATCTCTCTTTGAATCGGAAGTGGTTTTTGGAATTGCTGCATGAGATAAAACGGCGATTCGGCGGACTTGAACTCAGAGCCATGAACGGGCTTTTTCCGCCTTCTTTGGATGATGAGGAAATTATTCGGGCAATGAAATCGGCGGGTTTTAAAACGCTGAATCTTTCTGTGGGAACGACTTCGCCGGAGCAACTGAAAAGATTCCGAAGACCGGATGTAGGAGAAGCGGTTCGGCATCTGATGCGGCTTGCCGAAAAATACGGTCTTGAAGTCGTGTGCTATGTGATTGCCGGCGCGCCGGGGCAGAATGCGGAAGATTCTGTTTCGGATATTGTCCGGCTTGCCCGGCAAAACGCGCTTGTAGGCGTGTCTGTTTTTTATCCCGCGCCCGGAAGTGCGGATTTTGCGCTGTGCCAGACAGAAGGGCTTCTGCCGCCGCATCTGTCGCTGATGCGCTCCGACGCGCTGCCGATTTCCCATGCGACCACAAGGCTTGAATCTGTCACGCTTCTGAGACTGGCGAGAATCGCCAATTTCATCAAATCGCTGACAGATACGGGCGAATTGCTTCCTGAAGCCTCGCTCTTTCCGGAAGATGCAGTTGTGAATCTGCATGACAGAAAAGCGGTCGGAAAACAGCTTCTCGGATGGTTTCTGCACGACGGCAAAATCCGGGGGCTGACGCCCGAAGGCGAAATTTTCGAGCATAAGGTTTCAGCAAAGCTTGCGAAAAAATTCATACACTGTCTGAACCCTGATTCACCTGATTAAAGGATTGACAGGATTTGTGTCAAGCCTTTCGCACTTGTCGGATTTTGCAGACCCGGTGTGAACAGGCTGAACAGAAATCAGGAAAATCCTTTAATCCTTTCATCAGGGTTCAGACCTTCACTTCCAACAAATAAATAATCCTGTACAATTGCCTTAAATGCTTTTATAATGAAAATAAAAACAGAATTTGAATTTAAGGATTTGAAATGGAAATAAAAGTTGTTCGGAAGGTCTTGGACGTGAATAATATGATGGCGGCGCAGAACCGGCAACTGTTTGCGGAAAAAGGCATTTTTGTTCTGAATCTGATGAGTTCCCCGGGTTCCGGCAAAACTGCGATTCTTGAGAAAACCCTTTCCCGCATTTTGCCGGAAATCAGAACTGCGGTGATTGTCGGAGATATTTGTACCAGCAACGATGCGGATCGCCTTGCGAAAAGCGGCGCGCCCGTGGTTCAGGTGAATACAGATGAATTTGGCGGCGACTGCCATCTCGCCGCGCATGTGATCGCCAGCGCGGCGGCAAATCTCAATCTGAATGCAATTGATTTGCTCATTGTGGAAAATGTCGGCAATCTCGTATGTCCTGCGGAGTTTGACATCGGCGAAAATGCCCGTGCGGTGGTTCTCAGCGTGACCGAAGGAGAAGATAAACCTTTGAAATATCCGCTGATGTTCCGAGTCTGCCACGCGGCGATTTTAAACAAAACAGATTTGCTGCCCTATCTCGATTATGACAAAGAAGCGGCTCTCAGAAATATTCATCAAATTCATGCAGATATGCCCATATTTGAAATGTCGGCAAAAACGGAACAAGGCTTTGAAGCGTGGCTGAAATGGCTTGGAAAGGGGGTTCGGGGTTAGAGGTTCGAGGTCAGAGGCAGGCGCAACCCCTAACCTCTCACCCCTAACCCCTTACCCGTAAATCTATGCCTGTAAAAAAAGGACAAACTCTCGAAATTGAAATTTCCGACATCACCTTCGGCGGAAAAGGCATCTCGCGGACAGACGGCTTTGTGATTTTCGTGGATCAGACTGTGCCGTCGGATAAGGTGTCGGCACGCATTGTCAAAAAAAAGAAAAACTACGCCGAAGCCCGTATTGTCGAACTGTTGGAACCGTCTCCGTTCCGAACTGAGCCGAAATGCGCGTACAGCGGCTATTGCGGCGGATGCAAATGGCAGTTTCTGCGCTACGACAAACAGCTTGAATACAAGCGCCAGCATGTGGCTGAATCCCTTGAGCATATTGCGCTGATAAAAGGCGTTCCCGTACATCCGGCTATTCCATCCGAGCAGATTTTCGGATACCGGAACAAGATGGAATTTTCCTGTTCGGACAAAAAATGGCTCATGCCGCAGGAAATGAACGGCGAAAACACAGATGACGGCATTGCGCTCGGTCTGCATGTGCCGGGGACCTTTTACAAGGTTTTGGATACAAAAGCCTGTCTGCTTCAGCCCGCACTCGGCAATCAGATTCTTGAAGATGTCAGGGACTTTATCAAACATTCCGCATTGCCGGTTTACGGGCTTCACAGCCACAGCGGATTCTGGCGTTTTCTCATGCTGAGACATTCTGTAGCGCATGACCGATGGCTCGTGAATCTCATCACCGCATCTGAAAATCGTGAGGCAGTTCAGCCACTTGCAGATTTGCTGGTGAGCAAATATCCGAACATTGTCTCTGTGGTCAACAATATCTCATCCCGGAAAGCTGCTGTCGCTGTCGGAGAATATGAAATTCCGCTCGCGGGAACTGCGCCCCTGACCGACAAAATCGCCGGTTTTGAATTTGAAATATCGGCAAATTCTTTTTTCCAGACCAACACCCGGGGCGCGGCGCAGCTGTATGAGACAGTCAAGATTTACGCGGAACTCACGGGAAAAGAAACAGTTTTAGACCTTTACAGCGGGACAGGGACCATTGCCCTTTCGCTTTCGGATGTAGCAAAACAGGTCATCGGAATGGAGATTGCTGCCAGCGCGGTGAGGGATGCGGAAAAGAACTGCCGCATCAATCAGGTCTCCAACTGCCGCTTTGTTGCGGGAGATATAAAAGATTTGCTGTCAAAGCTTGATGTCCGCCCCGATGTGATGATTATTGACCCGCCGAGGGATGGAATGCACAAGGATGTAGTCAAGCAGGTCACGGACATGGGACCGAAGCGGATTGTCTATGTTTCCTGCAATCCTGCCACGCTGGCGAGAGACCTCGGCATGTTGAAGAAGGACTATCATGTTTCGGAGGTGCAGCCGGCGGATATGTTTCCGCATACTTATCATATTGAATCGGTGGCAAAGCTTGACAGAATTGCGGGCAACTGATCCGAGATATGACAACTTTTCAAGAGTTGTCATATCCTGTTTCTCTGCTTAAACAATATTCTTTTTGGTAGAGGCTCAAACCTGTTGACGGCAATCTTAAGTAAAGCGAGTTTGGAACCCGCTTTACTGAAGATTATTATTAACAAGTTTAACCCGCTACCAATTTTTTTTCCATTTTTCAAATAATAGCAATTGAAATGGCTCAGTCATTTTATTTTCAGTCTTCTTTATCTCGATACGGATGATCTTTTTGAGAAAACCGTCAAAATGCCCCAACGCTTCGGAAAACCAATGATAATTTACAGTTCTGTCCTGTGATGCGCCGGCTGTTTTCAGCAGTTCGCCCATATAGTACAGAAATAATTTATTATCGCTGTGAGTTGCAACATCCGAATTTAATTTCTCAAGAGTTCGTTTCAGTATTGCCGACGGTTCTATGGAAACAGGAATACAGGGAAGTGATTTTTTCTCACATATCAGAACCAAATCCATGTCCATTGCCTGTTTGTTTCGGATATGAGGATTGACTTTATACTCGCTCATGACCGGAAAAGATTCGACAATCTCAAATCCGCTGTCAGTCAAGGACTGCAAGATAATCCACCATGCCCGCCATTTGGTATGATGAAAAGTAAATATCAGTTTTCCCTGATCTTTCAGTATCCGTCCGCTTTCTTTAAACACGTTTGTCAGTAATCGCTGATATGCGTTTTCGTCCTTTTCCATACCCTGATTGACAATCGCTTCCGCCTTAGTCGGCACATGGTCTTCAATAAAATACTCATGCCGGACAATCTCACGCAGCCATACATAAAAGAAATTGGAAAGTTCAGAGTAATGAATACTGTCAAAATACGGGGGATCGGTGATAACAAAATCAGCATAAGTATTCGGAACAGATGATAATTTTGATGAATCGCCGCAGAACAGCCATGCGCTTTTCGGTGTTTCAAGAAGTTCTTCCAAATCAGATACAAATTGCGCTTCAATGTTTTCAGATGTTGATGATGCAGTTGAAACCTGTCCGTTTCCGTTCTTGAATTTATCAAAAGGCTGCCTGCAATACTGCTTTGCACGGAAATATCGCTGATAACAGTTTGCAAAGGTGCCGGCGCCTTCCGCGCCGATGCCCCATACCGCATTTTCAACCGGCGTGGTTGTCAAGGGCATGGCGTGATAATTGAAAAGGTGATGCAGTTTTCGGTGGGGGTAGTTGTAGGGCGTCATCATGTTGTTGTATTCCAGCGAATTGGAGAAAATCGTTATAAAAGCATATTGATATTCCTGTTCGGGAATTTTTCTGATGTCTTCAATGAGACAATGAAAAGCAAGGAGTTGTCTCGCGCTGAATATCTCATGGTAATAGCGGTAGTTGTGATTCAGCCATCGGGCGGATGACGCGCCCGGCATGATGGGCTGAACCGGATGAATCAGTTTGTCTCCCATGCTGCGGACAGTTTCTTCGATCCGGGCTATATTGGCAAGGTCTTCTGAATCTGGAGATTTATATGTTCTGACGTTGCGGCAGGAACAGAGATATTCGACAGCTATCAGCTTTTCAGATAATTTTTGTCCCTTTTTCAAGGTGCTGATTAAAGAGATATTAGAATTACTGCAAGACAGGCAGGTGTAATTGCCCTGATTAAACGTGCCTCGGTTCGGATCAAAAGAATATCCGCAGGCTTGGCAGATGCTTTCCCCGGAACCGTGCCAGTCATTTAAGGCAAAACATTTCGGACAAAATGCTGTTGCCGGGTTACGCTGTGACGGAGGAGCATTCCGGCTCAGTCCTCTGTTCAGCAACGCGCATTTGAAGAGATATGCGTTCTGACCGCAATGCGGACAAATCACATAACGCACCCAAAACATATATAAACTGTCGGATTCACAATGACATTGCTGACAGCGGGTTTTATAAAGCGATTTTATTTTTTCTCCGGCAGTTTTCTCCAACTCTGTGTAGTAAAATTCCAATTTTTTCAGATCAATCGCTTTCAGCGTTTCTCTGACAATCCAATATGAAACCGGATTGAGATCGCATCCGATCACTTTGGCTCCGAGCCGGTTTGCCTCGACAAGCGTTGTACCGCCGCCCATGAAAGGATCAAAAATAACAGTATCTTTCAAATCGTGTTGCTGAAAATATTCGCTGGAAGGAGATAATCCGCCGCCCCGGTTTTTAGTAAACAATTTTTGTTCGTTGCGGGCTGCGAGCAGAATCAGTGAGCGAAACAGCGCGCCGGGACGCCGCGCCCACCATTTGTGCAGGGAGTAAACCGGGCGATAATATTGCCTTTTGCCTGTTTCATCCTGCGCCAGTCTGCTGATGATTTCTTCGGTTTCATCGGTGATAAATTTATCGGGCATATAGGCATATAATGGTGACGGCGCTTGAATTTTAAGCAGTTGCTGCTTTACAATAACAGACCAAATAAAAAAGGTCTGATTTTTGCAAATCAGACCTTAAATATGTTGGGTGGCTCCCCAGCGCGGACTCGAACCACGGACACGGTGGTTAACAGCCACCTGCTCTACCGACTGAGCTACTGGGGATCATTCGCTCAATGAAAGCGTCTTTATACTTGAACGCTCCTCAGATGTCAAGCGAAATTTTCATCAGCTTTGATTTTTTTTTAATCTGTCACGCAAATTTTTCTCGTTCCCACGCTCTGCGTGGGAACGTCTCTCGGACATTTCCGAAATGCGCTCCGCCTGCTGCTGAGGCGGGGAGTACGCGGAGCGTCCGGACTGCATTCCCATGCAGAGCGTGGGAACGAGAGAAAACACTTTTGTATTTCCCCCCTTTTTTAAAGGGGGGCAGGGGGGATTTCTGCGCGCCCGAAAATCCCCCTTAGTCCCCCTTTAGAAAAGGGGGAAATCAAAATCCTCCTTAATCT
>DZCT01000266.1 GCA_022736535.1 Desulfatirhabdium butyrativorans
AAATTGCCCGCTTTGATCTGTCGGAAGATATGAGTACCGAACCCGCCATGCTTTTCGGGGAAGTCTATCGGCACGGCGGGGAATGGAAATTCCGCGCGCTGGGGCAGGGCTTCAAAGGCGGATTGGGTCCCATGGCAAAAAACTACGGCGTAAAAATATAAAATGAGGAAAATATGCCTGATCTGGTTCGCGGTCAAAAAATCAAACTCTCCGATGTCTGCAAAGCAACTTGTCTGCAAGTGGAGTTGTCAGTTGATGCGCCTGTCGGAATCATAGCGGATATTTCATGTTTCGGCTTGGATATTCAGGACAAACTCTCTGATGATCGCTATTTCATTTTCTACAACCAGAAATCATCGCCTTGCCGTTCAATAGAAAGCTTAGGTTCAAAAAACGGCGATCATGAGCAGTTTCAGATTGATCTGTCACGGTTGCCGTCGGCTGTCCGCAAATTGGTGTTTGTTGTCACAATTGACGGTGACGGAGTAATGTCTCAGATTCATAAGGGTTATCTTCGATTGCTTGAACAGTCGCAAGAAGCGGCACGGTTTTCTTTTTCAGGCTCTGATTTCAGAGAAGAAAAAGCAATTATTGCCGGAGAGATTTATTTCAAAGATGTCTGGCGGCTTTCAGCAGTCGGGCAGGGTTTTAACGGCGGACTGAGCGCGCTGTTAAAACATTTCGGAGGAGAAGAAATAAATTCTTCCCCTGATTCTCCCTCATCGGATTCTTCTCAAATTCCGGCAGCGAAGCCCCCAAGCCGGTCTTCTCATATATCAGAAGTATCAAAAAAACCGAACAGTTGCATACGTTGCGGAAAAGATATCGGCTTTTTCGGTCGTTTTTCTTTTAATAAACAGACCGGGCGTTGCAATAAATGTGAAGGTGAAGTACAGAAGGCCTTGTATCAGTTTCGCCAGCAATTCCTCAAATTTTGTGAAGACGGTGTTTTGACTGACCAGGAATGGGAGAACTTACAGGAGACAATCCGTCATCACCGTATAGACAGGGAAGACGCTTTAGCTTATGTGAGAGGCGATGCCTTGCATTTCCTTGAACGTACCCTGACGTTGGCTTTTGCTGACGGAGCTTTGACTGATGAGGAAGAGCGGGATTTTCATCAACTCCAAGTCAAATTAGCCGTTCCTGACAATTTGGCTGCCCCTTTGCTGAAGCGATTAAGCTATCTGAAAGACATAACTGAAATTAGTCAGGGGCATCTGCCGACGGTTCAGCCCAGTGTGGGATTAGAATCTGAAGAAGTCTGTCATCTGGAAACACCGGCAACTTATTGTAAAGTCGGTGCAAAAGCAGTAAAATATCTATCCGGACGGTTAATCGCCACAAACAAACAACTGCACTTTGTTTCACCAAAGGGAGGATGGCGTATCAAAATGGTGTCTATTATGCGGGTGGACGAACTGCCGGGGGAAATCAACATAGAACTTTCGGTTAAAACCGGCAACGGAACCTATAATGTGGAAGACCCTTTAAAAGTTTCATCTGTGATAGACGCGTTGGTGCGTATCTATAAAAGACAGATGCTTATTCCTCAGACAAAGCGGGCAAGCCGTCTTATCCCTCATGATGTCCGAATTGCGGTTTGGCAGCGGGATCAGGGGAAATGTGTTCAATGCGGAGCCACGCAGTATTTGGAATATGATCATATTATTCCTCATAGCAAGGGGGGAGCCAATACAACGCAAAATGTGCAGCTTTTATGCCGAAAATGTAATCTGTCTAAAGGCGGTCGTATCTGAAATATAATAAATCATTTTGAAAATAAAGGAAAAAATATGACTTTTGAGTTAAAAAAGAAAGAAGTTGTTGATCTCAGCAAAAAAGCAGCTTTTGCTGTAGGAATGAATCGTCTCAGCGGAGTAAAAGCGCAGGTAGTTTTAGTGCTTGATATTTCTAAATCCATGAATCCGCTTTATCGCTCAGGTCTTATCCAAAAAGTGATAGAACGAATTCTTGCACTTGCACTTAATTTTGACGATGACGGAAGCATAGATATGTTTCTGTTCGGTACCCGTGCTTATTCTCTTCCGCCTATTACTATCAATGATTTTGACAATTATGTCCAGAAGGTTATTCTGTCGGAATACAAAATCAATGAAGCCACGAATTATGCGCCGCCTTTAAAGCTTATCCGGGATAAATATCATGGAAAACAGCCTGTACCTGTTTTTGTTATTTTTCTGACAGACGGAGGCAATGCTGACAGACGGGAAACCGAGGATATTATTCGTTCCCTTTCTTCCGAGCCTGTTTTTATTCAGTTTGTAGGCATAGGAGCAGAAAGTTTTCCGTTTTTAAAAAAGCTTGACGAACTTAAAGAGCGTCTGATTGACAATGCAGGATTTATGCAGATAAATGATATTGTTACTATTGAGGATTCCGAACTTTACAGCCGATTGCTTAATGAATTTCCGCAATGGATTGAAAAAGCTCGTGAGATCAAGATAATATAGCAGACGGCGGGGGCAATCTGTTCTTAGACTGTGCCCGCCCTCAATGCCGTTAAGTTAAGAGAAAAATATAGCGGACAACATCACCGAAATGTAGAAATGTAGGTTGGGGTGAGCCTGCGAACCCCAACACCTGCCGGATGATGTCGGGGTTCGCAGGCTCACCCCAACCTACGAAATTGTTAACTTAACGGCATTGGAGGCAGCCCTGCCGTAAACCGTGTCATTTCGGCAAACGCCCCCGGTCTGTCTGAAAACGCACTGCTTTTTAAGCGCAAGTCCATCTGAAGCAAAACGATCTCTGCGAATTTCGCGTCCCTTGCGGTGAAATAATTTCCAAGCGCTTAACCCGTAAAGAAAAAAAGTTTAAACAGGATGAACGGTTTTGTCAGACAGTTTTTTCGCCTGAAAGAAAAATTTCAGCAATCCGGGGCGCAGAAACTGCATTTCTGCAAAAATGCACGCGTGCAGCAAATCGCTTCCCTTCATCTTCACACTCCGCCCGTTTTCTGAACCGCTGCCGGATTTTTCGGAAAAAATCACACTTTGCTATTGTCCGAAGGGCTGTTATAGGGTATATGTTTTTCCATGAAGAAAAACTGGAAAATCTTGCAGCCGGATACAGATGCCGTCAAAAAAATATGCAATGCCCTGAATTGCAGCCCTGTTACCGCCGCAATTCTGGTGAACCGGAACATTGTTTCCGAAGCAGAGGTCCGGCATTTTCTGAATGCCGGACTGAATGATCTGCGCCCGCCTTTTTCCATGAAAGACATGGACATTGCCGTGCGCCGCATTTACACCGCTATCCAACACAATGAAAAAATTCTGATTTTCGGCGATTACGACGCGGACGGCATTACCGCTGCTGCCATTCTCTTTGAATTTCTGCAATACACCGGCGCAAATGTATCTTATTATATTCCCCACCGAGTAAAAGAAGGCTACAGCCTGCAAACCTTTCACATCTCAGCTTATGCTGTTCCTCATAAAATCCGCCTGATTATTACTGCCGATTGCGGATCCAAAAGCCATGACGCGGTTGACTTGGCAAAATCCCAGGGAATTGACGTGATTATTACCGATCACCATGACATAGAAGGACATCCGCCCCATGCGCTGGCGATTGTAAACCCGAAACGGCCGGACTGCACCGCGGGATTTGAGCATCTTGCCGGGGTCGGCGTGGTTTTTTTCCTGATGATCTGTCTGCGGAAACACCTGCGGGACATCAATTTCTGGAAAGACCGTCCCGAACCGAACCTGAAACATTTCTGCGATTTGGTCGCGCTGGGAACGATTGCCGATGTGGTGCCCTTAGTGAAGGAAAATCGCATATTTTCAAAAATCGGCATTGAACTGATCCGCTCCGGCGCGCTCCGTCCCGGCATCCGTGCTTTAATCAAAGCCTCCGGTATCAGCAATACCGCCATAGACACGGACGACATCGCTTTCCGGCTGGGTCCCCGGCTGAACGCAGCCGGCAGAATGGCGCACGCCAAAACCGCGGTGGAACTTCTGTCCGCAAAGGATGCTGAAGATGCCGGTGAAATTGCCCGGTCACTGAATCTTATGAATCAGGAACGCCAGCGTATCGAGAAGAAAATATTTGAAGACATTGTTGCTTATGTGAACGATCATTCGGATATTCTCCGGCAGCAAACCTTGGTCCTGTCAAATTCCGGCTGGCATGAAGGCGTTATCGGCATTGTCGCGTCAAGGGTTGTGGAAAAATACTTTCGCCCCGTGATCCTGATTTCCACCCGAAACGGCATGGGAAAAGGTTCGGGCAGAAGCATTCCGGGTGTGAATATTCACGAGGGATTGCTGGCATGTGCGGATGATCTGGAGTTTTTCGGGGGACATGCAATGGCGGCAGGCTTGACAATGAAATCGGAAAATATCCGGCAATTTCAAGAACATTTTGAAAACGCTGTCCGGAACATGGGGCAGAATGCTGTTTCTCCCACGCTTATCATTGATCATGAGCTGAATTTTGAAGATATTTCAGATGAGCTTATTGACGAATTAGAATCGCTGGCGCCCTTCGGCGAGGGCAATCCCGAACCGCTGTTCACCGCCGTGAATGTCCGGGTTTCCGCATCGAAAATACTGGGCGAGAATCACAGGCGCATGACGCTGAGACAGCAGATTTCCGACAGGACAAGCAGAGCGGTCAGTGCGATTCAGTTCAACATCGGCGCGGATGCGGCGCTCAGGAATCATTTTGAGCGGATGGTGTTCCGGCTGCGCTGGAACAGGTGGAACGGCAAAAGAACAGCGCAGATTGTGGTTGAAGAAGTATAAAATTTTCTTGCAAAATCGGGGATCGGGTGTTAGGTTTACGGAGCGTGTGAATTGAAAAATAAAATTATCTGCGGTGATAGTTTATCTATCCTTAAAACGATAAAAAACAATATATTTGATTTGACACCCGGCGAAAAAAGATAACACTGTGGACAGAGAAATTCTGCTTGAAAAAGTAAGAGAAGCATGTGAAGAATTTGAACGTCAAAACGGACGAAAGCCGTCAAAAAGAGAAAAAAATAAGATAAACGGATTTCCGGCTCGTATGACATCGCTTGCTTTTGATAAAAAAGTCAATAAATTTTATACAGCTACTTCAGGACGCGCTCCTTCCAGAGAGAGTTTTAATTCATTGCTGAAAGAAAGAATGCCCAACCCGAGTCTTGAATCCGGGCGTGATCCTGAATCTTGCGCTGAAGTGCAGGCTGCCAATAAAGCATTGAATAACAGACCCGATGCTCAGATAAGCGACCTCATAATTGCCACGATTTTAACAGGAGACGGTGCCCCGCAGATCAGGTGTGAAAATTGCAAAGTTACCCTCAGAGATGCCCTTGTTATTACTGACGAAATGGCGGAACAGGAGGTGAAAAATGTTCAGATTCAATGAAAACACTTTAAAATTATTGCGAAATGCAGGATGGTCAGCAGACAGGCGCACTTCTTTGGCAGATGACTACACTGAAGCGCTTGAACAGAAAGGTTTTCATGTCTCTGATGCGGTTAAAGAGTTTCTGTTCAAATTCGGCGGCTTATCAGTCATACATCCTCATGCTCACTTAAAAGAAAAAACTGACTGGTTTCATTTTGATGCAATCAAAGCACTTAACAGCGGAGACCCCGGCTGGGTATCAGAAGAATACAGTTCCCGTGTCGGAAAAGAACTGTGCATTATCGGAGAGGCTCTCAGAAGAAGTATGATTTTATGTATGTCTCCTGATAAAGAAGTTTACGCAGGAATAGATGAAAAATTGTTTTATGTAGGAGACTCCGGCGAATCCGCCATAGAGTGCTTATGTAACGGAGATAAATTAAAAGAGATACCCGAATCAGAAGCTGTCGGAACTGTTTATGTGAAAGAAGATTTAAGCCGTTTGAATACTGAAAAATATGCTGACATGATCGGGTTATAAAATTGATGTTGAAAGGAACTCCCATGGCAAAGTCATTTCGCCCAAGCACGCGTGAGACAAACATCCTGTCAAAGATCGAATCCTCAAAAGAACATGCGCGGCGCAATGCAATCAAAGGAATAAAAGACTGCATTGAGCCGTTAAGCAACTCGGTTGCCATGAAGCTTGTTGAAAACAATCTCGTGGAGACCACCAATAAAAATTCGCTGGAAGAGCAGATTCAGCGATGCCTTGACAGATTAACTCACGCCGAAGATTTTGACATTGACTACCAGACCGCGCCGGTCAGAAATGTGGTGCAGCATCCGCATATTGTCAGTCTTTATCTCACAGCTTTTGTGGTGGAACATCTTGTCAATCATAAAGATGTGGTTGATATTTACGGCTCTGATGAGGACATATATTTCTGTATCAATCATCAGGTGATCAAACATCTGTCGTCAAAAAAAGAATAAGTTGGGTTGAAAAAGCATAACCTGACCCTGCGGTAGCGATGAGACCGTCTTTTTATCCCAGACTTGTCAACAATCCTTTCGACGATCCCGGCGTATTCATTCCGTTTCTGTTTGAAAACCGGGCAATCCTCTTTGATGCGGGAGACAATTATCCGCTTTCGCCCCGAGATATACTGAAAATCTCTCATGTCTTTGTCAGCCATACGCATATTGACCATTTTGCGGGATTTGACCGGATGCTGCGCCTGTTTCTCGGCCGTGAGAAAATCTTATCTCTTTACGGTCCCGAGGGATTTTTAAAAAATATTGAAGGGAAACTCGCCGCGTATAGCTGGAATCTGGCAGAAAATTTTACCCATCCTTTTGCGGTTGAAGCCACGGAAGTCCGTTCCGACCGGCTGCTGACCAACTGCTATCTGCTTAAAAACAAATTTATTCCTCTCTGCGACCCGGTTGCGGAACCCTTTCCGGCAAACGGAATGCTCATGAAAGAACCTTCGCTTTGCGTCTCCGCCGTGATTCTTGACCATCGCATCCCCTGTCTCGGTTTCAGTCTGAAAGAGCAGTTTCATGTCAATATCATCAAAGACAGCCTTGAGCGGCTGGGGCTTGGCGTGGGACCTTGGCTGAAGCGTTTCAAAAATGTCTTATTCGAGGGAAAACCTCTGGATTCAAGCTTTGAGGTCATGCCTGATAAAATATTTCCGCTGGGAGAACTGACAAAAGAAATTGCC
>DZCT01000699.1 GCA_022736535.1 Desulfatirhabdium butyrativorans
TAAGATGAGAGGCTCATTATCTTTACCATAAGCGCGGTGGGAGCCTTTACCGCCTGTATGAATAAAGCCAAGTGTTTCAGCTACTTTACATGCTTCTTCAAATCTTACGGATTTAGGATTATTGCGTATAGCAGCTGAAAGTTTTTCCAATTTAGTCATATTATCCTGATAATTCAGATATTACAGTTAAGTAACTGCCAATCACATCACCCGCAGGTCTGTACCATCAGTTCTTTGCGATACTGATCCAAAAGCGTTGCTTTTGAGATCATGCCGACAAAGTAGCTGTTTGCCACGACCGGCATACTGAACAGCCGATAGTTATCCATAATTTTAAGCACTTCTGTCAGATCATCATCCGGACGGACCACCTTTACATGGGGATTCATCATCTGCTCCAGAAACACCACATCGTACATGCCGGGATTGAAAAGATAGGGGCGGATGTCGTCCAGATGAATCATTCCCACAAAATGCCCGGTCTTTTCATCTTCCACAGGAAAAAAATTCCGATGCGATTTTTTGATGATGGCGATAAAATCCCGTAGCAGCATATTCGGACTCACGCTGATACAGTCTTTTTCAAGCAGTTCCTGTATGCTCAGATCGGACAGAACCCGGGCGTCTGTGCCGGGGCGCAGCAACTGTCCCCTTTCCACAAGGTCTTTCAGGTAAAAAGAAGCCGGTTCGATATAATGGCAAAGGGTGGAAGACAATGCCGAGACAATAATCAGGGGCAGAATGACACCGTAACCGCCTGTAATTTCAATAATAAGAAAAATTCCGGTCAGCGGCGCCTGCAACATGCCGCTGATGAGTCCTGCCATACCCAGCAGCGCGAAACAGCCTTCGTTCACCCAGTTGACGGAAGGACACAGAAACACAAGAAATCGCTGATACGTCACGCCGGCAAGACTTCCGATCACCAGACAGGGCGCAAAGATGCCCCCGGAGCCGCCCCAGCCCAGCGTCAGAGAAGTGGCAAGAATTTTTGCCAGCGTGGTCACAGCCGCAATGCCGAGTCCCTGAACATAAATGCCTTCAATCATGCTTCGGATCGAGTGATAGCCTTCGCCCAGCACAACGGGAAAGAAAAATCCCACCGCTCCCACCGCGCATCCGCCGACAGCAGCCCGAACCCAGAGCGGAACTTTCACCCTGCCGGAAAAGCGGTGCATGGACCGGAGCATATAGGTCAGCAGAATCGAAGCCGCGGCAGTGAACGCGGCCAGCCCGACGCAGGCAAGAATATCTGAGAGATCAATGTCAAAGCGGCGATGGCTGAAAGCAATCTGATTTCCCTGAAGCATCCGGCTGATTTCTGTGCCTGCCACCGATGCAACGGCAATGGGAACAATGTTTAAAGCGGTCCATTCGCCGAGAATGACTTCAATCGTGAACACCATTCCCGCGATGGGCGCATTGAAAATAGAAGAAATCGCCCCTGCCGCGCCGCATCCCACAATTGTCACCCGCTGGCGGTCATTCAGCGAAAAAAGGCGTGCGATATTGGAGCCGATGGCGGCGCCGCTCATGACTACCGGCGCCTCGGGTCCTGCGGAG
>DZCT01000700.1 GCA_022736535.1 Desulfatirhabdium butyrativorans
ACGGGTTTCCGCCTCGATCACATCCGAGACTTTGTTGTGCAGAACCCGCAGATATACGGTTTTTATCAGCTTATCTTCGGTTTTGGGCGTGCCGGTGGACAACTCCACAGTTTCCAGAATCTCGTCATACTCCAGCAGACAGGTCTGAGGTCCCACAATCACCTTACGGTTGCCGGTTTTGCTCACCACCATTACGGCATAGCCGGTCCAGACATTGATTGCCACCGCGCCCTCGTATTTGGTGTCCAAAGTGACAGTGCGGGGACGGGAAAATGTCTGATGCCGGGTAAATTTGTCTCCTGAGATTTCCTGAGATACCGGCTCCTGAGCATCGGCTTCGGTTATCTGAGCCTTTCTTTTCAGCAAGTTCTGTACCTGCTGATCCATTACTACTTTGCCGGTTTTCTCTTTGTCGGTGATATCCATGAGCCGACGGTTGTATTCCAATGCCTCCTGATTTCCCGGAAACCAGAGTTCTACTAAGCGGGGATCCAGCACCCGCCGGGCAATGACTTCTTTGCGGGGGTCTGCCAGAAACATGCAGGGACCTTTTTTGAGCGTGATCTGTCCGGTCATACGGTTTAAAACATATCTCGCCTCGCCTGCGGGAATAGCTACAGAATAAGTGAGTTCCTGTTCTCCGTATCGGACAATCGCATGTTCGGGACGCGGAAAATAAATCATCTGCTCTTTTCCGGTAATAAAAAGCTCTTCTCCGACCTTGTACTCTCTCCCGTTTTCCGTGTAAGCCGCAATGACTTTGATATACAATCCGCTGATTTCATTCAATTCGATGGCTTTGAATTTTCTCGCGCCGTTTTTCTCTGTAAAAGTTTCGGTGGGTTTCGGAAATACGACCGCAGGACCCCGAATATAGCGTTTATTCCCGTCTTCATTGAGCAGAACGCAGTATTCGAGACGCTCCAGCGTTACGGCTTTCCGGGCATATTTCCCATCCGGATCCGAAACTACCTCGATGCCTGTTGGCGGAATATAAAAGGAGACATCGGTTCCTTTGATGACCAACAGTTTTCCCATAGTCAGGTCCGGAATATCTCTGTCCGGTTTCACGCCTTCTTCTTCACCCGATGCCTCGGATGTCTCACCAGCAAAGAGCGTCTGAGGCTTGATGACGGCTTTTTTCCAGTTTGTCCGTGCCGCTTCCTCGTCATAGACCCGGACAATCAGATATTGATCGGAACGCAGATTATGCCCCTGAATGACTCGCACCATCTGCCCGGGCCAAGGCGCAAACGCGACCGGTCCCGGAATATTCACCTTGCGCCCGATGCTGAGTTCCGGAAGGCTGTTGGCAGTTCCGGACGTGGGCGGTCTGCCGTCTTTAGCCGGATTTTTCAGCACCACATACCATCCTTCAGGCGAAATGGTATATGCCTTGATTGCTTTCTCAAGATTGCAGCGGTCAAAGCGTTTGGTCTGATTATTGAACACGACCGGCTGATCCGTGTTTGCCAGACTGGTTTTGTGCGGACCCACATAATTTACGACATTCCCTTTGGTTTCATCCAAAATAAAGGCATGTTCGTTGGGCGCCAATATCA
>DZCT01000701.1 GCA_022736535.1 Desulfatirhabdium butyrativorans
AAAAATGCTCGGAAGTCTCAGCGCGCCCGGCGGTCGGATAAATCTGGCAAGCGTCGCGTCTGCCGGTGAAGTGACGTTTGAAAACGGCAAACCGGACATCGGAGATGCGGCAGGCGGAAACATCACGGTTTCCGGCAAATCTCTGATTGATGTGAGCGGCGAAGGTGCGGGAAATGTTTTTATCCGATGCGGGAAATTTGTTGCAGATGACAGCGCGGTTTATGCAAAAACTTTCGGAGACAAAGACGGCGGCGGAATTGAGATTACGGCAGATACAATTTCCTTTGAAAACGGCTCCGAAATCAACGGCAACACTTACGGAAAGGGTAAAGGCAGTGATGTTATCCTGAAATCATCTGAATCGCTTACATTTTCAGGTGCTGATAAACAGAAAAACGCAAGCAGAATTTTTCTTGAGACGCATAGCAAAGACCCGGATGCCGGAGACACCGGAATTCTTGACCTCAGCGCAAAGAATATTCTTTTTTCAGACGGGGCATATATTTCAAGCGGCACATTCGGCAGCGGAAACGGCGGAAAGCTGAGTTTCCGGTCTGAAGGAGACATCCGTTTCGGCGGTCTCAGCTTTGACTCTTATGCCAATTATCTGTTACGGCTTTATCTCGGCGTAAATCCGGAGAATCCGCAGGCTGCTTTCGGCGGAATTATCAGCAATGTTCATGCCTTCAGCACCGGAGGAAACAGCGGTGACATCGAAATGAAATCGGATAATCTGTTTCTGTCCGATGCGGCTTCGATTTTTTCAACAACGGTCGGACCCGGTAATAGCGGCGATATTGACATATATTCTACAGGACAGGTTACAATGACAGATTCCGCAGGTCCCTCTAACTGGGCGGGCGGAATTGGCACAACAGCCTTTTCTCAGGGAGTTAATGCCGTTGCCGGAGATGCGGGATACATCTCATTGGAATCCGGTTCACTGACAATCAAAGACGGACGCTATATCGCCAGCAATGTAAACGGCGTTTATGGCGCAGGATGCGGCAAAGCCGGCGGAGTGAATATCCGTGTGTCCGGCGATGTCTTACTGTCCGGTGTCAATCCTTACGGCACTGAGCGGGAAATAGTCGGTTCGGCGATTGGAGTCAACAGCTACGGCAACAGCGGAGAAGCCGGAAATTTTTTTCTTGAAGCGCGTTCTTTAACGCTTGAGAACGGCGGAGCAATCGGCACTGTTACTTATGGTAATGCAGACGGCGGGAATATAAATATCCGTGTGACGGATTCTGTCAATATACGCGGAAGTTCGCCTATAAAATTTTACACTTCGACAGATTACAGCCAGTATTCGGTTCAGGATTGTTTCAGCAAGATGGGAGCCAGTTCGCTTCTTCCCTTTACAGGTTCGGGAAACTCCGGAACAATTTCCATACAGGCGCAACGCATCAATATCTCTGCCCGCGGAATGATAAGCACATCAACTGACGGCAGCGGCAAAGCAGGAAATATAACTCTGGAAGTCGGCAGACTTGAATTGGACAATAATGCCTCGGTCACATCGGCAAGCACTTTGCCGGAAAACGGCGGAGAAGCCGGGA
>DZCT01000267.1 GCA_022736535.1 Desulfatirhabdium butyrativorans
GGGGTCAGATTTACAGCATTAAAGCTTTACAGCGATAAGGTGTCGCTTCTGAGTAATTACGAGCCCAAAGACGGTGAAAAGGGATTGCATGCCGCAGTTTTCGCCGAATCTTATGAAAACAATCAGTCCTTTTATTTTCCCCCCACCCCGCAGATGCGGTTCTTTGACGACCGCGCCCGAATGGGATACAGAGTGCTTTACAATTTCATGCCCGCAGACAATTTCTCTTTGGCTCTGGGTAACGAAAGCCGGTATGATGATGTGGATTACGCCTATAAATTCTCGGAAAACTTTTCCACCATCATCGCCGAGATTGAAACATATAAAACCAGGCAGTGGAGCAGCGGCATTTTCGCCCAGGCCCAGTACAGTCCGTTTGAGTTCCTGAAACTCATGGGCGGTGTCAGATATGATTATTTGGATATAGATGTTGACAACGTCCTTGATCCCGATAATTCAGGGAAATCCGATATAGATGTTTTCAGCCCGAAAATCGGCATGGTCGTAACGCCTTACGAGGACATAAACCTTTTCGCCAATTACGGAAAAGGCTTCAGGTCTCCCTATGTAGAGGAAATATCACCTGTGGACGGCACTGCGAATTTTGATCTGGGCGTGGCCGAAATTGACTCATGGGACGCGGGCTTCAACGTGTTGCTGGGTAAGACCGTTTACATAGGGCTTGATTATTATTACACGTATCTGGAACGGGAAGTTGCTACGAACCCGGAAACAATGAGGAAAGAAAATCTGGGAGAATCCGAACGCAAGGGTATTGACGCGGAGTGCCGGATTTATCTGCCCTATAATCTGGAATTATTCGCCACTTACGGCTATGTCAGGGGAAGGCTTGAAAACCCCTCAACACCGGGTGCGGTTTACATCAGATCCCTTCCGGAAGATGTGATCAGCGCCGGCTTCAACTGGTCCCGGCATTTGACCGAAAATCAGAAGATCGGGATTGACGCCTATTATGTGAGATACGGCGAACGCCCCCTGAAAACCGACAATTCCGAGCAGGCGGATCCCTTTGACAGGTATTATGCAAAAATCAACTACGGTTTCGATAAATGGACCTTATCCGTTGAGGGGCAATATACCCCGGATGAATATGACTCCGAGTGGATTTATTACTCAGGCACCAACCTGATGTATCTGCCTTCTCCGGAATGGCAGGCCATGGCCAAAATCAAATATAGCTTCTGAAGTGAGAAGTGAGAAGTGAAAGATTTCTCGTTTCGCTTGAAATGACAGTATTTCTCACTTCTCACTTTTTCATTTCTCAATTCGCTGACGGAGGATATTCATGTGTGAAAACGGAATTCGGAATTCGGCAGGACCTTTAACCGAAGTCTCGGATCATACTGCCGAAAAACACGGCAAACTGTGGATAGTAGGCGTGGGGCCGGGCGACCCCGAACACCTCACTTTATACGCTGTCGAAACGATTAAAAAGGCTGATCTGATTTTGACAAGAGAGGAAGACGCCGCTATAGTGAAGCAATATATCGGCGGAAAAAAAGTGGAAGGACCTGAACGCTGGGAACTTTTGTGGAACGAAAACGGTATTCCCTGGATCCGAAATCTGCCCGAGCTGAACGCTGATGAGCGCCGCCGCAAGATTGACAGTAAAAACCGTGAACGGGACGAGTATGCCGATGAACTCAAAAGCATTATGGCGACTGGCAGGCATGTGGTTATTCTGGACGGCGGCGACCCCACGGTTTTCAGCCTGTTCTTCTTCTGGGTTCTCGAGGCATTCTCTCCCGATCAGGTTGAAATTGTTCCGGGCATCGGCGCAATCAGCGCCGCCTTCGCCGCATTAAAAATCTGCGGCAATGCAGCCGGTGCCCGTTTTGTCATGCAAACAGAGCCCAAAATGTTTTTGGGAGAAAGGCTTTTCAGCGGGTCCGACAAGGCATTACCGGCTTCTTTGGCGGATCATCCGGGAACCGTCGTGTTTTACATGGCTGCCGACGGAATTCCGCAACTCGCGGAAAAGCTGAAAAAATATTATCCGAAAGACATGCCGGCTGCCGTGGTTTACAACGCCGGCAACGTAAAAAAAGAAAAAATATATAAAGGAATCCTGGACACCATCGCCTCCGTCACCGAAAATGAGGAAGAAAAATGGCTCGGACTGTTCATTCTGGGGCAATGCCTCGAGGGTCCGGTTATCCGGACGACGGACCCGACCGGGTGTTGTAAACTGGCAGCCGCGTGTAAAGTGATAGAGGAGTGATGATGTATTTAAAAACAGATCGGATGCTGAATTATAACTTCGGCAGGCAGACAGATGTCTGTATGATTTGGTGGCAGAAAAAGTGTTGATAAGACGAATTGTAAAAAGTTTCTGGGTGAAACAGGCAGCCCGGATGAGCCTTGTGCTGTTCGGGATTTCTGTCATTACTTTTCTAACCATGACGCTTGCACCGGGAGACCCGGCTGAGATCATCATGGCAGGTCAGCATGAAGGCGCTTCTGCGGAAAAAATCGCCGCGCTCCGCAAAGAATTAGGCTTGAATCATCCTCTGCCCATACGCTATCTTGTATGGCTGAAAAATGTGCTGTGCGGCGATTTGGGACATTCCTTTCGCACCGGAGACCCGGTGGCAGCCGAGATTCTGGTTCGTCTGCCGACAACGCTGACGCTGGCGTTTTTTACATTTCTGTTTGCCGCGTCCGTGTCTGCCGCGGGCGGAATTGTCAGCGCGCTGTTTCAGAACAGAGCGCCGGATAAATGCCACCGCCTCTGGACCGTGCTGGCGGTTTCCATCCCGGACTACTGGCTGGGACTGATGCTGATGCTGGTATTTTCACTTAAACTTCAATGGTTTCCTGTCGCCGGCGGCTCCGGACTCCGGGCTTTCATCCTGCCCGCGCTGACGCTGGGGCTGTCAGTTTCCGCGGCAGAAGGCAGGGTGTTCCGTGCGAGCATCATTGAGATTCTGTCTCAGGATTATGTGCGCTTTGCATACAGCAAAGGACTGACACGGACAGCAGTTTTTATTCGGCATGTCCTCAAACCCGCGATGCTTCCGATGATTTCAATGTGGGGAATGCTGCTGGGGCATCTGCTCGGCGGCGCGGTGGTTGTCGAGTCCGTATTTTCGCTCCCCGGTCTGGGAAAACTGACAGCAGATGCGGTGCTGAACCGGGACATGCCGATGATTCAGGGAACCGTGCTGACAATGACGCTGATGTTTGTCATAGCCGGTCAGACCGCTGATATGATTTATGATTTGCTGATAAGACACAAGGATTTTTTATAAGAAAAGGATTTGTTTCTCGTTCCCCGCACGCCGACTTCGGGAAACGACAAAACGGTTGGGCTGGGCTGAGGCGTAGGCGTAGGGTGGGCATGTAATGCCCACCGTTCATACAATGACAACAAAGCGCGATTGGAGGTGCGGACCGGCGGCCCGTCCTCCGGCTGATTTTTGCGCCGGATATTTTCACAGCATGTGTAACAAACAGTATCAGACTCGAAAACCGAAAGGGATGATGATTGCCGGCGGATGCCTGACGCTTCTCATCTTTATCCTTGCGCTTGCGGGACCCGGCATCGCGCCCCGTGATCCGCTGTCCCTTGACCTTGAACACCGGCTGCAAAAGCCTGACGCCGAATATCTCCTCGGCACGGATCATCTGGGAAGATGTGTTCTCTCCCGAATCCTCTGCGGTGCGGGAACTTCTCTGCTCTCAGCCGCGGCCGCGGTGTCTTACGCCCTGCTCATAGGGATTCCGGCAGGTTTTGTCGCCGGGCTGGGGAATCGTGTTGCGGACGCTGTACTGACAAGAATCTGCGATGCGGTGCTTGCTTTTCCCTTTCTGATTCTGGCGCTGGCTTTGACTGCTGTAACGGGTCCCTCGCTGAAAAGTCTGATATTGGGCGTGGGAATGGCAGCCTGGGCATGGTGGGCAAGATTCGTGCGGGGCATGGTGCTGACAGCCAAAGAGAAAGATTTTGTCAGACAGGGCTTCGCGATGGGATTAAGTCAAATCCGTCTGATACGGCGATACATTTTGCCTCAGATACTGCCGCCGCTGCTGGTGAGTATTTCCCTGAGCGCCGGCAGAATGATGGTGGTGATTTCCAGCCTGAGCTATCTGGGATTCGGGATTCAGCCGCCCGCGCCGGAATGGGGAATCATGCTCAGAGAATCCCGGCTTTATCTCACTTCCGCTCTCTGGCTGATGATGGCACCGGGAATTGCGGTGAGTATTTCCGTGCTTGCCTTCAATCTGCTCGGAGAAGGACTTAAAGATTGGTTCGGGGTTCGAGGTTCGGGGTGAGGGGTTCGGATCCGGGCTTAAAACAGATCCCTCTGACCCCGTACCTCGTACCCCGCACCCGTTTAAGGAGTTCGGGGTGAAATTGCTTGAAGTTGAAAAACTTTCCGTAGGAATTGCAGGCAAAGGCAGCGCCGGCCGTGACATTGTCCATGAGATAAGTTTTTCTTTGGATCGCGGAGAGACCTTCGGGCTGCTCGGCGAAAGCGGAACCGGAAAAACGCTTTTGGCATATTCGCTCTGCGGTCTTCTGATTCCGCCGCTTTCCATCACCGGAGGGATGATACGTTTTGCCGGAGAAACGCTTTATCCCGGCGACAAAAAAGCATTGAGCCGCAAAAGAGGCAAACATATTTTTATGATGTTTCAAAGCGCCTCCTCCGCGCTGAATCCGTATCTGACTGTCGGAAAGCAGATTGCAGAGGCGATGGAAGCGGTTCACGGGCTTTCATATAAGACAGCCCTTCAGCGTGCGGAAATGCTGCTGGAAAGGGTCAGACTTGAGCGCAGTGTTGTCAGCGCGTATCCGTTTCAACTCAGCGGCGGAATGCAGCAGCGGATTCTGATTGCCATCGCGCTGGGGCTTTGTCCTGAAATACTGATTGCCGATGAGCCGACCGCGGGTCTTGATGTTGTTACGGAACTGAATATTCTGGAACTGCTTCAGGATTTGAAAGCCGAAGGAATGGGGATTCTTCTGATTTCCCATGACATCATGGCGGTGTCTTATCTTGCTGAAAATATAGGCGTTATGCTTGACGGACATCTTGTTGAAACCGGAGAGACAAAACAGGTGCTTGCTTCTCCCCAAAATGCTTATACCCGCAGGATGACCGAGGCGCTTGGTGATTTGGAAGTGAAAATTGAGAAGTGAGTACGGGGTATGAGAATGAGGTACGGGGTCAGAGGTACGGGGTCAGAGGGTCTGTTTTCAGCTCGGGGCCCGAACCTCTGCCCCGTACCCCGAACCCCCTTTTTAAACGGAGTGATACAAAATGAATTTTTCTGAAATTGTTTTAAGACCTGTCGGCGTCATCAGAAGTGACATCAAAGCGCCGGTGCTGCGCTCGGACAGCGAAGGCATCACCCTGAAAGAAAAGCTGAAAAATGTCCGGGCAGAACGGGACAAAATCAGAACCCTGATTTCAGAGATTGAGATTGACCCGTCTCTGACAGAACTTTTGGACGACATCGAAGGCTATTCGCATCTGAATATTCTGTACTGGGCGCATAAAGTTCCGGCTGAGAGCCGCAAGCTCACCAAAGTGCATCCGATGGGGCTGAAAGATGTTCCGAAAAAAGGCATTTTTGCCACATGCAGTCCGGCAAGACCCAATCCGGTATTGCTCACCGCGGTCAAGCTGATCGAGCAGAACGGCAATATCCTCAAAGTACAGGGGCTTGAAGCTGTTGACGGCTCGCCGGTCATTGACATCAAGCCTTATGTGCAGGCATATCACGGCGCTGAAAATCCCAGACGCCCGGAATGGATGGAAAAAATTCATGCCATGCTTGAGGAGGAAGATTGAACAGAGAAAAAGCTTCGTTTTTCGACACACAGGCAGATCAGGACTGGGCAGATGAGGAATACACTCCGGAAGAAACAGCTAAAATCAGGCGATTGATTCAGGAAACCGGTATAACAGCCGGAACCCGAATTATAGAACCGGGCTGCGGAACCGGACGCCTCACAAAGATATTGTCGGATACTGTCGGAGACAAAGGGCATCTGATTGCTTTTGACATCAGCCCGAAAATGACTGCAAAATGCCGCAGCCGTCTTGAACATCGTCGGAATGTTGAAATATTTTTGAGTTCAACAGAGGATTTTATCTTTGAAAAACAAACTGTTGATATGATTCTGTGTCATCAGGTATTTCCGCATTTTGACGACAAACCGCTTGCTGTCAGGCTTCTGGCAAATGCGTTAAAGCCGGAGGGGAAATTTATCGTTTTTCATTTTAAAAATTCCGCATGGATCAATGACTTGCACCGCAAGGCGCATCCTTCGGTTATAGCGGATATGATTCCCTCGCAGCAAGAAATGAAAGACATGTTCGAGGCAGTCGGCATGAAAATTGATACCCTGCGGGATGACGAAGACGGCTATTTTCTGAGCGCAACATCGGCTGTTTAGCAGCGGATCGGGTTGAGGAACGAAAGACAGCAATCAGGTTGGGTTTCGTTCCTCAACCCAACCTACAGGAATGAAAAAATGTTGACATTCGCCGTTTTTTCTGATTAAAGGGATTCTTCAGACAACAGCGGACAAAAAGACGCAAACCGACAAATTTTTAACCCCTTCCGCAACAGAGCAGAAGAAAACAAAGGATGTTTTTATGACTTTTGAAGAGCTACTGGAGGATATTCATGCCTTGGAAGAAGATCTGCTTGTTTTTGAACGGAAATACGGCGTACTGTCAGATACATTCTGGCAGTCTTACCAAAAAGGCGAGGAACCGAAAAATACTTCATGGATGCTTGACTGGAGTGAATGGGCAGCTTCATACAAACTTTTGCAGGAACGGAAAGAACAGTATTTTCATGCTGTAAACTGCTGGCTTGATGAAAATGCGAATATCGGTTTCCCTGAACTGATTGAACGGAGAGCCTGCCGTGAACCCGTTAATGTCTATACTACACCACTACCACATATTGACCCGGATATAAAGCATAACCGTATTCCTGCCACGGAGATGAGTTTTACAAAGCCGAATCTGCCCGTGCTTATCAAGGAAATTGGGTAGTGGTGTAGAATAGGTGATTTCGGGGTGTCATTCTGAGCGGAGCGAAG
>DZCT01000268.1 GCA_022736535.1 Desulfatirhabdium butyrativorans
CGAAGCCTCCCGTCCGGTGATGAGCAATTCGGTGTTTTCCGGTTTCAAAGCAATCAGATCAATCAGTTCTGCTTCTGAGAAAAGTCCGACTGTTACCGCGACATTTGCCTCATCCAATATGACTACATGATGTTCTCCGGCGGCAAATATTTTTTTTATTTTTTCAAGCCCATGACGAGACATTTCAATATCTTCCGGCGCAGGTTTTCCCTTGATGAATCTGCCGAGGCCGAACTGCTCAACCGTGACCAGATCGGAGAAGCGTTTCAGCGCGTTTATCTCGCTGTAGTCTCCCTGCTTGATGAACTGTCCGATAAAGACTTTCAGCCCCGCGCCCGCAGCCCGCAGCGCCAGCCCCAGTCCGGCAGTGGTTTTTCCTTTTCCATCGCCGGTATAAACCTGTATATAACCTTTCATCAGTCTTTTGTCCTTTTATTTATTGAAAGATTTGACAACTCTTCAATTTTTAAGGTTTTATATCGCTTTTCGGAACGGTGAAGATAAAACGGCTTCCTTTTCCGATTTCGCTTTCCGCCCATATTCTGCCGCCGTTTTTCTCCACAAATTCTTTGCACAGAATCAAGCCCAGCCCGGTCCCCTGTTCATCTGCGGTCCCGGGCGTTGAATGATGCACATCTATTCGGAAAAGTTTGTCAATATCTTCCGCTCTGATGCCGATGCCGTTATCCGAAATCGTTACCTGTTCATCATCTCCGACCGTCTGCGAAGTGATTCTGACTTCTCCTTTTTCCGGCGTGAATTTGACCGCATTGGACACCAGATTCCGCATCACCATCGTCACCATATTGGCGTCAGCATAAAGCATTGTATTTTTTTCTATTTCAGAAATAAGCGACAGATGTTTGTTTTCCGCAGCGGTTTTCAGCAGGGTAATACTTTCAAATGTATAGGTAAAAAGATCAATGGGTTCTGGATTCCACGTCATCTTACCGGTCTGTACCCTTGACCAGCTCAGAAGATTTTCCAGCAGCTTATAGCCTTGCTGTGAAGAATCATACAGCATTTGAATAAGTTCTTTCTTTTTTTCCGCATCAAATCTCTCATGCTCGGTCAGCAAAATTTTTGTAATGCCGACCAGCGCGTTAAAGGGATTTTTCAGATCGTGGGCAATAATGGAGAAAAACTTGTCTTTTGTGGCGTTTGCTTCCCGCAAATCCTGTTGAGCGGCTCTTAATTCCAAATGCGTTTTTACTCTTGCCAGCAGTTCTTTTTCATTAAAAGGTTTGGTGACATAATCCACCGCGCCGAAGTCAAACCCTTTGACGATGCTTTCGCTGTCAGCTTTTGCCGTGAGGAAAATAATGGGAATATCTTTAGTTTTACTATGCTGTTTTAATGTCTCACAGACCTCGAAGCCGTCCATTCCGGGCATCATGATGTCTAAAAGGACCAGATCGAAATTGTTGTTGTTTGTAAGCGTCAGAGCAGTGTGTCCGTTGTTGGCAAAAAAAATATTGTACTCTTTTTTCTGTAAAATACTTCCTGCCAACTGAATATTTTTGGGAACATCATCCACAATCAGAATTTTAAAAATTTTAGCGGCATTGCCGTTCATTGTCATTATTCCCTTTTCTTCCCGCATGAATAAATACAAATTCTTTTAACACGAAATTCGGAACACGAAATCACGAAAAAAAGTTTTTCTCGTTCCCCCGCTCTGCGCGGGAACGAGAAACATATCTTGCCTCTGTCATTCCGAGCGGAGCGAGGAATCTTAGATTCCTCGCTCCGCTCGGAATGACAGGGAATGACGCAAAGCGTCCGCTCCGCATTCCCACGCGGAGCGTGGGAACGAGAACGTTTCACAGCTTTCATGATTTTGCGGTTCACTTTTTTTCGGCTGCACAATACACGCCTTTGCCTTCAAACCCGGGCTTGAAACAAAGATTGTCTGATTTGCATTCTGACTTGCGCCGGTCCCCGGCTTTCCAGCGTTTAATCAGGTCCGGTTCTCTGATAAAGGGGCGGCACATAGAGATATAATCTGTCACGCCGTCCTCAACAAGCTGTTCCGCCACCGCGAAAGACCTCACGCCGCCCACCAGCATCAGGGGAATATTGACTTCTTTTTTAAATAACCGTGCATCTTCTCTGAAATATGCTTCTTTGTCTTCAGAATTAATCCCCATTCGGCTGGGAGAAAGTTTAGGGCTGTTGAGCATACCGCCGCTCAGTTCGATGGCGTCAAAGCCTGCATCTGCAAAGAGTTTCGCCGCCTGAAGGGATTCTTCGACCGTCAGACCGTTTTCTGCAAAATCCCGGCAGTTCATTTTGATGAGTATCGGATAATCCTTGCCCACCGCCTTTCTGACAGTCTCGTATGTTTCAAGGTGAATGCAGGCGCGGTTGCGAATGTCGCCTCCGTATTCATCGTTGCGTCTGTTATAGAAGGGAGACAAAAACTGGCTGAACAGATAGCCGTGACCCGAGTGAATCTGAAGTCCGTCAAAGCCTGCTGATTTGGCTCTGCGTGCGGCTTCGCCGAAAGCACTGACAACGGTTCGGATGTCCTGCACATTCATTTCTTTCCGCGGAGATTTGGACAAGCCCTCAAAATTTGAGACGACCCAGGGGGGCTGCTTTGTCAGGTTCACAGGCGCAAAATTGCCCGAATGCGCCAACTGCATGACAATCTTGCCGCCCCGCTGATGAACGGCTTGAGTCATTTTCCTAAGACCGGGAATCAGCTCGTCTTTGTAAACGCCGAGCTGCAAAGGCGTTGCCTGTCCTTCAGGCATGACATAAGAATGCCCGCTGATTATCAGCCCCACGCCGCCTTCTGCCAGCGCGGTCATTGTCTCAGTCAGTCTGGGGGTAACGGCTCCTTCCTCTGTCGCCATTCCTTCCCATGTCGCGGAGCGGACAAAGCGATTCAGGATGTTCATACCGTTTATAGTACAGCTTTCAAATAATTTGCTCATGTTTTCCTCTACTACTACTACAAATATATCGCTCCTACGGAGCTTTACTACAGATTAAGCAACAATGCCAGCTCATTTACAGGTGAATGATAACCTTTTTGAATCATTTGATAAAGCCATTTATTGGCTTGTTCCGACGTACAGATATGATGTTCGGTTGCCAGAATCAGACAGCCTATTGTTCCTGAGAACCGGATTCCGAGACGTTCAGCCTGAATGCGGGCATCACGGTCGTCTGTAAGAAAAAGCCATTTGCGATGATATGCAATTGACAAACAGGAAGATTCTCCTTTATGAAGCCGTGAAGGCATTTTCCCAAACAAGCGTAATTCGTTATCATCATAAAGAGTTGTGAGTTTTATCCAGCCTGAGTCACAAAATGGATAAATCTGCTCATTAATGGAAGTATAGAAGAAATAACCCTCGCTCAATCCTTTCTGAATTTCCTCATATACTTCTGCTGAAATATAAATTTCTTTGTGCAACTGTCTGAGAAGATCAGATTGTCCGATGCAGGCAAAATTGGAGATTACAGTTGTATTGGCAATAATGCTCATAAGTTTCCCTGAATCTCTTTTCGTAACGATTCCACTTCATTTTTGGCTTCTTCTATTGTTTCGGGTCCCAGTCTCAGCGGAATCCCCTGTTCGGTCAGAACATCCTTCATCTGTATCCAACTGATGCCTGCAAGAGATGCAGCCTTTGCCAGAGAGACTTCTCCTTTCTGATAGCGATAAACAGCCAATTGAATTTTCAATTCAGGACGAAGACGCAAAAGATGCCGCAAAGCATCCTGAATCACTGCTTCTTCATCCGGATAAAGATTTGCTTCTACAAAATATCGGGGACTGAGCATTTCAGTTTTCCTTCTTAATCGCTATCATATTATGTCACACGGCTGGCATGGGTGAGTAATAGAGAGGCACGTCACCGACATGCCCCTACAAAATTATAATGCGGCTATCTATTTATTATCTTATATTATATCAACACTCAACACAGATAGGTCGCACAAGCGTTTTCCGACTCCCACGCGGTGACGCGGGACACGCGGACAGAATTTCCATTAAATTTTTTCTGGAGTTCGCGGGCAATGTAGCGGGCTACGTTTTCCGAAGACGGCGGATGGTCATCATTAAAGGCTTCCAATTCATTGAGAAATTTGTGATCCATTCTCTCGATGATTTCTCTCACATGAACTTTCAGTTCGCCGAAATCCATCAACACACCGGCTTTGTTCAATTCTTCTCCGGCAATAAAGACTTCGATCTTCCAGTTATGTCCGTGCAGATTTTCGCATTTCTTCGCCACCATCTTCAACTGGTGCGCGGCGGCAAAATGCGTGACAACTTTTAATTCAAACATTGCAGTTTTCCTGTCAAGGGTGAGGGGTAAGGGGTGAGAGGTGAGGGGTAAGAGGTGAGAGGTGGTCCCCCCTGACCCCTTACCTCTCACCTCTCACCTCTCACCCCATATCTCTTTCATCTCGCAACGCTTTCGCTTCCGCTTTTGAACATATTTTTCAATTTGGTCGTCAGCTTGCTTTCTTCTAATTTTGCAAATTCCTTTAACAATGCTTCCTGTTTTTTGGAGAGATTTGTAGGTGTTTTGACAGCCACCTGAATGATCTGATCGCCCCGGCTGCCGTTTCTGAGAGAAGGAATCCCTTCGCCTTCAAAACGCAACACATCTCCCGGCTGCGTGCCTTTCGGAATTTCAAGAACTTTTTCGCCTTTGAGCGTGGGAATTTTTATCTCACTCCCCAGCGCCGCCTGAACAAAAGAAACCGGTATCTGGCAGATAACGTCTGTGCCGTCCCGCTCAAAAAAGTCATGGGGTTCCACATGGATAAAGACATACAAATCTCCCGGAGGACCGCCGTGGGAGCCGCCTTCTCCTTCGCCGGTAAGACGAAGCCTTGAGCCGCCGTCAACGCCAGCCGGAATTTTCACATTCACCTTTTTGCTGATTCTGACTTTCCCCGCGCCCCGGCAGTAGGAACAAGGATGCTTGACAGACTGTCCTCTGCCCCGGCAATAGGGACAGGAGGTGCGCACCGTAAAAAAGCCCTGACTTCGGGAAATCTGACCGGAGCCGCCGCAATGCTGGCAGGTTTCCGGCTGAGTTCCCGCTTCACATGCCGTGCCTTTGCATTCAGGGCAGGTTTCCATTTTTTCCACATTGATTTCAGTGTCTTTTCCAAAGGCTGCTTCCATGAAACTCAATTTTATATCATGCCGGAGATCAGCGCCTTTCTGTCCCCTGCCTTTTGAACGTCTTCCGGTACTGAAACCGAAGAAATCTTCAAAAATATCTCCGAAACTTGAAAAAATATCTTCAAACCCGTTAAATCCTGAAAAACCCGTGCCTTCAAGTCCCTGATGTCCGTATTGATCATATACGCTGCGTTTCTGAGGGTCCTGCAACACCTCATAAGCCTCGGCCGCTTCTTTGAATTTATCTTCAGCGGCTTTGTCGCCGGGGTTTCTGTCCGGATGGTATTTCATGGCAAGTTTTCGGTAATTTGCCTTTATTTCAGTTTCAGAAGCATTACGATTGACACCCAGAATTTCGTAATAATCTCGTTTGACAGCCATTTAATTTCCCATAAGCAGTGTTGTCATATTGTGATTAATGTGATAGCCTGATGCTGAAATCTGACAACTTTTCAAAAGTTGTCAGATCGTTGTCGTATCTGTTCACCCAACTTTATAATTTTATAACCTTTAACTTTCATATTATAAGTAAAAGTAAGGTAATGCAAAAAACGGGCTTGTCAATGAATAAAATGGAACTGCCTTTTATCAGGGAGATGTTTGACGCCATATCGCCCAAGTATGATTTGTTAAACCGGCTGCTGAGTCTGCGTCAGGATGTTTGCTGGCGCCGGGAAATGGTAAGGGCGATGCAGATTTCCGATAAGGGAATGGTATTGGATGTCGCCTGCGGGACCGGCGATGTCGCGCTGGAAATCGTGCGGCAGAAAGGAAGCGGCGTAACGATTTTCGGCGCGGATTTTTCCCCGGGAATGCTGAGGCTGGCAAAGAATAAAATCAGGCATTCGGGGATTCATCTGCTTGTTGCAAACGCTTTTCATCTGCCTTTCCGGGCGGAAACATTTGACGCTGTGACCATTGCATTCGGCATTCGCAATATTGCTGATAAGTTATCGGTATTGAAAGCTTTTCACGAGCATCTGAAACCCGGGGGAATGCTGTTGGTTTTGGAACTTGCCACGCCGCCGAAAGGTATGCTATTGTCGCTGTATCTTTTTTATTTCAAGAAAATTCTTCCGATGATCGGATGGTTTTTCTCAAAGAATTTGATGGCATACAAATATCTTCCCGCGTCGGTGATGAATTTTCCCCAAGCGCCGGTTTTTGCGGGGTTGATACGGGCTGCGGGTTTTTCAGATGTCAGATGGCGGTGTCTGACATTCGGAATCGCGACATTGTATGCGGGGAGGAAAATGTAACCACGAAGGACATGAACTATATGAAATATATGAAAAACACGAAATGTTATTTCTCGTTCCAACGCTCCGCGTCAATGCCGTTAAGTTAAGGGCGGACACCTGCAAATCCCCCCTCAAGGGGGGATTCCGGCCTGACTTAATGCCATTGACGCTCCGCGTGGGGACGCAGAACGGCCCCGGCTGAAAACAGACAAACCCGTTCTACGGACGGACATGGCGAAAACAAATGAATCTGACAACAAAATTAGCTGTTTTAGACCAAATTTACCGAATTTACGATGAATTTGCCGGGAATTTGAATGTCGCGTGCCATCGCTATTGTGCGGAATGCTGCACCCGGAATGTCACGCTGACAACGCTTGAGGCATATAAAATCGCCGACTCTCTGATTTCAAAAGGAAAATCGGATTTGTTCGGCATTCTTGAACAGCAGTCGGACAAAAAACGCTTTCAGCCGAAAACCACCACCAACCGGCTCGCTGAAATCTGTATGCGCGGAGAGGAACCTCCGGATGAGGAAAACGACGCATCATGGGGCGCGTGTCCTTTTCTGACAAACAAGGAATGCCCGATTTATGCGGTCAGACCTTTCGGATGCAGATGTCTTGTCTCAAAGCAGGATTGCAGTCAAACAGGCTATGCGGATACCGACCCTTTTGTCTTT
>DZCT01000004.1 GCA_022736535.1 Desulfatirhabdium butyrativorans
TAATGATCCCGCGGATAAGAGTGACGGAAACTCCGATGAATTGCGGATGCGCCGGAACAGACTTCGGACACGCTGAACAGGAAATGATGAAAGAGAAACTGGAACAGGTCAGCAGGCTCGGACGGTGGCTGAATGCCTTCAGACCGCTTGATGCGGATATAGTTGCAGAGATGAAAAATTATTATGATGTCAGATTCATTTACAACAGCAACGCTATCGAAGGAAATACGCTGACGCAGAGCGAGACTGAAATAATTCTGGAAAAAGGCATTACGATAGGCGGCAAAACACTCAAAGAGCATCTTGAAGTTGTCGGACACAAAGAAGCGATTGACTATATTGAGCAATTGACAAAAACACATATCCGCGAAAGAGAAATTAAAGAAATTCACAATATCATTATGCGGGGCATTGACCGCAAAGAAGCCGGCGCTTATCGGACAATAGATGTCAGAGCCGCTGGAACGGATCATGTCTATCCTCCGAATTACCGAATCCCCGAACTTATAACGGATTTTGTCCGATGGATGAATTCGGATGAAGCACAGAAACTGCATCCGATAATTCTCGCCGCCGAAGTTCATTACAGACTTGTTTCTGTCCACCCTTTCAGAGACGGAAACGGACGGACAGCAAGACTGATAATGAATCTGATTCTGCTTCGGAAAGGATATGTTATTGCTGTCATTCCTTTTTCAAAACGGAGCGAATATATCTCTTCTTTTGATTATGCTCAGAAACATCAGAATGATATTTCCCTGCTTGCGGAAATACTGGCAGAAGCCGAAATAGCATCGCTGAACGATTATCTCAGAATTATTTTTTCAAGACCCGCAGCCATGCGGAAAAAAACGCCCTATGACAAAGACATAGAAAATTTTCTGAGCGGAGTGTGAAAATCTTTTCCCGTATATAGCTTATTCTTACCACCGTCATATTCTGCGCTTTCCGGATTTTCAGTAAAACGCCCAAGCTGAAAACAGACGCAGATCGTTTTTGCCGATAAAACGGTTTGCAAAACCGTTTTACAAAAAGCGCAGATTATGCCGGTGGGCAGTCTATATACAGACTATATATGTGTCCGACATTACGGGCGGCACAGGGGCGGTTATAAGTACAACAATATGATATTATTGAGGACAACATGATAGTCATTATAGATTTCGGTTCGCAGTACAATCAACTGATTGCGCGGCGTGTGCGGGAATGCCGTGTTTACTGTCAGATACTTCCGCCTGATGTGAGCATCGCCCATATCAGATCGCTGAAACCTTCGGGACTGATTCTCTCAGGCGGGCCTTCAAGCATCTACGAGGAAAACAGCCCCAAAGCAGACCCTGAGATATTTAATCTCGGCATTCCCGTACTCGGAATATGCTACGGAATGCAGTTTATGGCGGACGCCCTCGGCGGAACCGTCAAACGCGCCGGAAAACGTGAATACGGCTTTGCGGAACTGAATATCAGCAAAGCAGAAGGCATTTTCAAAGGCATTGATCCGAAAACCATAAGCTGGATGAGTCACGGCGATTCCATCGAAGCCATGCCCAAAGGTTTTGAAATGACGGCTTCCACGGAAAATACAGAAATTGCGGCAGCCTGTCATCCGGAAAAAAAGCTTTACGGCCTTCAGTTTCATCCCGAAGTCGAGCATACGCCTAAAGGCAAAGACATGCTGAAAAATTTCCTTTTTGACGTGTGCGGATGCAAAAAAACATGGACCATGAAGTCTTTTGCCAAAGAAGCAACGGCTCAGATTCGTGAAACTGTGGGAGATAAAAAAATTATCTTGGGATTAAGCGGGGGCGTGGATTCTTCGGTGACGGCATTGCTGATTCACAGAGCGGTCGGGAAAAATCTCACCTGCATTTTTGTTGACAACGGACTGTTGCGGAAAAACGAGGCGGAAAAGCTGAAAAAAACTTTGACGCAGAATCTTGACATCAATATCCGCTTTGTTGACGCGTCTGAGGATTTTCTCAAAGCCCTTGCCGGCGTTACAGACCCGGAAAAAAAGCGGAAAATCATCGGCAAAATTTTCATGGATGTGTTTGAAGCTGAAGCCGGAAAAATCAAAGATGCGGAATTTCTGGGGCAGGGAACTTTGTACCCGGATATTATCGAATCGGTTTCCGCTTTCGGGGGCCCCACGGCTGTGATCAAATCTCATCACAACGTGGGCGGACTTCCCAAAAACATGAAACTCAAGCTGGTGGAACCTTTGAAATATCTGTTCAAAGACGAAGTGCGTGCGCTGGGAAAGGAAATCGCTCTTCCCGAAGAACTGATATGGCGTCAGCCTTTTCCGGGTCCCGGGCTTGCCATCCGTGTTCTCGGCGAAATTACCAAAGAGCGCTTAGACATATTAAGAGAAGTGGATGCGGTTTTACTTGAAGAAATCAGAAACAATGGTTATTATAAAAAGCTATGGCAGTCCTTTGCTGTGCTGCTGCCCATCAAAAGCGTAGGCGTCATGGGAGATCAGCGCACCTATGAAAATATTACAGCAATACGGGCAGTGACCAGCAAAGACGCAATGACCGCAGACTGGGCAAGACTGCCCCATAAGCTGCTGGCTCATATTTCAAACAGAATTATCAATGAAGTCAGAGGCGTGAACAGAGTCGTTTATGACATCAGTTCAAAGCCGCCCAGCACCATTGAATGGGAGTAAGGAGATGGGAGTAAGGAGATGCAACACGCAGAAAACAAAAAAGATTCAAGTTTCAAGTTCAGCGTCGGCGAAGATGAAAGACCGGATTCGCTTTTTCAGGCCAAACGGGAAAACGGCAGGAAATATGATCGGACTGAAAGCCGGCGGGTTGAACCCGCAGGCGGGAAAACAGCAGGATGGCTGTTTGTTCTGATTCTTTTTCTGATAGGGGGAAGTCTTTTTGCAGGCTACCGCTATGTAAAAGACAATTTCTCGAAAATTCACAGCCAGGGGTCTGCCGAAGTTCAAAATCTTTCCAAAGATATGGAGGCAAGGCTTTCCGATCTTTCCGCAAAGTATCAGAAGCTTGAGGAATCGCTGGCTCAAAAGGTCGCCCCTTTGGATGAGACCTTTTCGGAACTGGGAAAGACAAATGCTTCTCTGAAAGAAACGCTGAAAAAATTGGAGAAAAGTCTGGAGGAAATCCGGGCGGCAAAAGCCGACAAGAAGGAATTGGAAACCGCTGTAAAAACAATTGATCCGGTTCGGGAAGATGTCAGCCGCATCGGCGGGGAAATCAAATCGCTGAATGAAAAGCTTACAGGAGAAATAGCAAAGCTTGCGGAAACCGTCAAAAATCCCCAGGAGGAAATCGGCAAATTGCAGGCGGCGATTTCAGGGATTTCATCGGATCGGGTCGGAAAAGAGGAATTTACGCTTTCGCTGAAGAAACATGAAAAGATTTATCAGGAAAATCTGGGTTTGATAAACGAGAATCTCAAATACAAGGAAGACAAAATCAAATCCCTTCAGGACAGGCTGGAGAAATTGGAAGAAAACTTACGGGCTGCCCGTTCAAAAAGAGATTACAAAGCGGCAGAAACTTCCTCTGTGCGTCCTCGGACCGCAACGATACGCCCCCAGACCGCAACTGTGCGCCCTCTGCAAACGGTAAAACCGGATGAACCGAGCCGTGCTTCGAGCCATCCGATTGATGAAATCAACCCGAAACCGGGCGATATTCTTGAACAGAATATTGACTGATGGGATATGTTCTGCTCCGGAGTGCGAAAATGAAATTTTCGCACTTGCGGCAAAGGCAGCAAGACATTTTTGCTTTTTACTTTATCGGTAAGAAAGAAAGATAAGGTATTTCCTGCCGATATGCAAGAAATGCTGCATATTGGCAGGAAAAAAGCTGTATAAAACCGATTGATTATTGAAAGAGCGGTCTTTATGAAAATTAAAAAGTTTAAATATGAGAATAAGAATTTGGAATTGAAAATAAATCCGATCAATTTCTCAAACCTGTCGTTGCTGGTTGGGGTTTCTGGTGTCGGCAAAACTTTGATATTACAAGGTATATTGGATTTAAAAAAGATTGCTCAAGGGAAATCTTTAGGCGGTGTTGAGTGGGAAATTAAATTTGCGATAGGAAAAGACAAGACAAATTATCTTTGGAGAGGGGCTTTTGAAAAGACAGATTCAAGTGACTCGGAAAGTGATTTTTATGACTATTTAAATGACGAGTCAACTCGTCCAAAAATCATATATGAGGAATTGTATTTTGAAAATCAGTTGCTTATTGAAAGAAAAGAAAATGATATAAGATTAAAAGGAGAATCTACCCCAAAACTTTCTTCCTGTAAAAGCGTTTTAAACCTTTTTAATGAAGAAGAAATTATATCTTCAGTTTATGAAAATTTTAATAAAATTATAACGGGTGATGACTCTAACGATGTAAGTTCAATAGGAATCCCAATTGAAGACTTTAATAAGATTTTAAAAAAACATACCACAATGGAAAGTGTACAGAATGCAAATATTCCAATATATTTAAAGCTTGCATTAGCTTATAAAAATAAAATGGAGGTATTCAATACTGTAAAGGAAAATTTTATTAATATATTTACTCAGGTTGAAGATATTAAATTAGAACCTTTGGAAGAACGGCATTTTCCTTATTTTCTTATTCATCTTCAAATCAAGGAAAAAAATGTTTCAAAATGGATTCCTCAAAATAAAATTTCTTCAGGCATGTTCAAAACACTGATGCAGATCAGTCAGTTATTTTTATGCGCGGAAAGCACTGTTATTTTAATTGACGAGTTTGAAAACAGTTTGGGGATAAACTGCATAGATACCTTAACCGAAACTTTACTGTATGATAACAGAAATTTGCAATTTATTTTGACAAGCCATCATCCCTATATTATCAACGCGATAGGCATGGAACACTGGAAAATTGTTTCCAGAAACGGCGGAGTTATCTCAACTAAAAATGCAGAAGACTATAAATTAGGCAAATCCCGCCATGAAGCATTTAAGCAGCTTATTCAGTTGAATGACTATAGAAAAGGGATAACTGCTTGATGAACATATATTTTTTGGTTGAAGGACAAAGCGTTGAGCCGGATGTATATCCTCTTTGGATTTCTTATCTTGTTCCTGAATTAAAAAGGGTAGAAAACTTTGATGAAGTTGATCGAAATAATTACTATCTGTTCAGTTCCTATGGAATTCCGTATATAGAAAAAGATATTATCAATGCTATCATGGATATAAATTCATTGGGGAAATATAATTATTTCGTTGTCTGCATAGATGCAGATGCGGCAACAGTATTTCAAAGAGAAGCAAAAATTTTTAACTTAATCAAAGACAAACAGATTAGTTTAGCTAATAATACATCATTAAAAATTATTGTTCAAAATCGCTGTATAGAAACGTGGTTTTTAGGAAATCGCAAGGTGTATGTCAGAAATCCGCAAAGAAATCCTCTTTTCATCAAATATACACGATTTTATAATCGTATCTCAAGATGACCCTGAATTAATGGATAAAATAGAAGATTTTGAAGGGAGCATATCAAATTTCCATTTTACTTATCTTAAAGTTATGTTTAACGAACGGGGCAACATGACATATTCCAAATCTGATTCTACAGAAGTTCAAAGATTTAGTTATTTTAATGAATTGATAAGCAGGGTTAAAGATGAACCGGCTCATTTAAATACTTTTATTAATTTTATTGAATTTTGCGGTAAAATCAGATGTGAAATCAATAATAGCTGACAAATCGGTCAATGGCAGCAACCCGAATAATATCGTATCAGACTGTATTTATTAACTTTTATTAATAGAAAAAGGAGAAAAAAGTGAAGAAATTTCTGGCAGCAATCATGGTGTATGCGCTTGTCCTGTCTTTTTCGGGATTGGCAATGGCGGCAGACGAAGCAAAACCCGCGGCGACTCCGGCAGCATCCCCGGCACCGGCGGCGTCCGATGCCGACGACATCAAATGGATCGCCAAGTGTATGGAGGATAACAAGGATCAGGGGCAACCGGCTGAAGTGGTAAGGAAATACTGTGAGTGCATGAACTCAAAAATGGACGACGACGAAACGCTGTCCGTCACCCAGTGGGAAAAGACTCACCCGAAGGAACGGAAAGAGTGTGATGAAGCGGCAGGCTGGAAATAAGCTTAATAAAAAAAAGGGGGCAGTGATGCAGAAGCGGCGATAACCCTTATTCACGGCGTTCTGACGCGATAGAATACGCGGCTCTTGAAACCGGTATCCCCGAATCTGATTTTCCGAAAACCTGTCCCTATTCTTCGGAACAGGCGTTGGACAAAACTTTTTATCCAACTGCCGATAACTCATTATACCAATTCGCTTTCAAAGACCGGTCTTTTCAGTTCGTAAAGCGATTTTTCAAATCGCTT
This sequence comes from Desulfatirhabdium butyrativorans, assembly GCA_022736535.1. Lineage (GTDB taxonomy): Bacteria > Desulfobacterota > Desulfobacteria > Desulfobacterales > JAIFKL01 > JAIFKL01. Next base: position 6,381 of record DZCT01000004.1, read on the forward strand.
AAATTCCTGAAACCGCTTAAAAAGCGGTTTTACAGAAAACACCGTTTTTTGAAAGCGAATTGGTATTAGTTAACAGACATTATCGGAAAAAAAATTCTCCCAAAGGCGCAGCAAGCTTAAATCAAAAGCTTTTTCATCAAAAAAAATTCCGCAGGGGCAGCCGGCCGGCATTTACTTTGCGGCCCCGGGCTGAAAACAGATGCGCCTTTGCGAGAACCTTCTGTTTCCGATAATGTCTGTTTATTCAGGCAAGTCAGTCAATTTTCCCGAAGATTGTTCCAAAATCCAATTCAAGCCCCTGACTTTGCACGGTTTCAGCAACCACGACGCTTCTGCCTCCCGGGGTAGAGACATATATAACGCCGCCGTAAGGCTCAACGGTCCACACTGCCGAAATCCCGGCTTTCAGAAATTTTCCGGCTTTTATCATCAGCTCGTGAACGGACTGGCTCGGCGAGACAATCTCAACAGCAATTACCGGCAATATGCCGCAACGGATTTTGTCTTCAGTAAAATCAGGTTTAAGCGCGCCTGCTTTATAAACAGCTATATCCGGCACAAGCCCGCCTTCAATGTCCAGCGTCAGCTCGGGCCATGCTTCCCATTTTCCGGTCTTTTCGATTTCGACAATGATTCTTTTACAAAGATAACTGTGATTTATCGAAGGTCCCATCATTTTGATTTTAAAAAAGTTCGGTATTTTTTTACCACGAATTTCACGAATTTTTAATATGAAAAACACGAAAAAATAATTTCGTATCTTCGCAGTTTTCCTGCTTTCGTGTTTAAATAGCTCACATAACATAACCCAGACTGTGCGAAATAATCCAGAGAGGCAGTGAAACAACAATCAGCAGGAATGTGTGTCTGCGCCAGTGCGCAGGCGTTGCCGGGTCACCGTCGGCAGTCAGTCCGTTCAGTTTTTTCACATCTATATAACGGGCAGTTATCAGCATCACCACAATCATCCAATAAGTAAAGTCATGAATCGAGAAATAAGGGATGCTGTTGATTGCGATGAATACAGCGCAAAGACCTAGCGCCATAGGTCCTATCATCATCCAGAAAATCCGTATCAGCACCGACAGGCAGCCTGTTTCTTGTGACGGGACATTGAAATGAGGGGGATTTGAGTCAGAGAATTTCTCTTTTGAAGATTTCGGCATAAAACCGCCTCCGGATAAATAAAAAAAATTATCCGGATGGTGGCCCGACCATCCGTCATGCCTGTGATGACACTTTGTCATCACACCCTTTTGAAAAAATAATGATCTCTTTTTATCGTTTTTGAGAGCTTATGTCAAGAATTTAAGTGTGGCAAAAGCTTTTCACCACGAATGAACACGAATGACTCCACGAATAAAGCACGAAGTTATTTTTTTAAAATTCGTGAAACAATTCGTGCAATTCATGGCGAATTTTTTTGCCACGAATGAACACGAATTTTAAACACGAAAAGACACGAAAGAAAGAAGTAGTGAAAAAATAATTTCGTGTTTTTCGTAAATTTCGTGTCATTCGTGGCTAAAAAAATTTGTGTTCATTCGTGGCTAAAAAAATAAAGACGGTCTTTACTGAAAGCTGAGGGATATTAACCTGTAAACAAGCATTCCGGCAATCCATGCCCCATCTTCGGGGGACAGAATTTCGCCTGCATTGTCATTGAAAAGGATGTTTGCCTCGGGCGGAAATTCCTCGTCTCCTTCCCACAGAATGACTTGCAACGGCACTTTCGGAAGAGGCTTGAACTCAAAACCCGCATTTCCCGCGTCAATGGCTCTGCCTTCAAGCTTTTTTGCTGTTTTCACAAGTCCCGCAATGTTCTGTCCGAAGACTTTTTTGAGGGGATCAATCGCTCTTTTTACAAACGCGCTGAAGTAAAAAGACGCGCCCGGTATTTCTCGGTAGGCAATCCAGTTTTTGCTTAATGCGGGAGCGTTGCGGACGCCGACGAGATAATGAAGGATGATAACCTGTTCCTGAATCGGAACTTCTTTTTCAGGTTCAGCCTCATCCTGAAAGCGGAAATCAGGAAAAGTGACCTGATACACCCGGTTGAGAAAAGGAATCCGCAGGAGACTGTCTCCCGATGTCTCAAATTCTGACGTCTGAGCAATATCCTTCAATGACATTGCGGAAAGCGTCTCGACCGAAAGTTTTTTTGCATTTATATAATCGTCAATACGTGGCATTGTTTTTCACAGGTTAGGGGTTAGGGGTCAGGGGAAAATCCTCGGCTATCAGAAACTAAGTTTTTTCAAAAAAACTTAGTTTCTACAGATGGCAATCCCCGAACCTCTCACCTTTTCACAGGTTAGGGGTTAGGGGTCAGAGGTCAGGGGCAACACCCCGAACCCCGAACCTCAAACCCCGAACCTCGCACCTTTTTTGTTAAATTTCAAGCCATGAATCGGAATACAGCGTTTTTCCGAGAATGACATTCACGGTTTTGGCGTATTCCTGCATTTCTTTGGAAAGACCGGCGATATTCACATCTTTTCCGCCCACTGCGGGTTCGTCGTCGCCCACCATGCTGTAAATCAGGTCAACAATATCCTGACGTTTGCCTTTGGCGATTTCCGTGAGCTTTTCGTCCAGCGGGTCTGAAATAACCGAATACATACCGTATTTTTCAAGCATCACCATATAGGTCTGATTCAGAATCGGACGCAGATGAACCGGCGGTCCGTTGGAAATATTGGACAATCCGCAGGTGCTTTTGGCGCCCGGCGCAATATCCTGAACCATTTTCTGGAATTTCATCAGGCTCATCAACTGAGGCTGCTGAATGTTCACCGGCGTGACAATGCCGTCCACCCAGATTCTTTCATTTGCAATACCGGCTTCGTTTGCGGCATAGAGCAGTTCCACGCACAGCGCGGCGCGTTCGTTTTCATCCCGGGGCAGTCCTTCGGGACCCCACATCAGCGCGATAAAATCTGCATTGTATTTTGCCGCAACGGGAATCATTTTTTCATAGCGCTCGGGACGGCACATAATGGAGTTGATCAGCGGGGGCCGGGACGTGGGTTTATAGACTTTGAGCGCAGCCTCAATCGCGTCAATATTGGAAGTGTCCAATGCCAGCGGAATATCTGTAACGACTTCCTGAACTGTCTGAACCACCCAGGGCATCAGTTCATGTCCGTCTTTTTTTGCCGGGCCCAGGTTAATGTCAATATAATCCATCCCCATCTTTTTCTGATGAAGAGCTTCTTCCTGAATCGGTTTCGGATCTCTTTCTTTGTATGCCCTGCCGATTTTTTTGTTGATCACATTCAGGCTCTCACCGATAAGAAACATAAAACCTCCGTTGGAATAAACAGGTTCGGGGTTCGGGGTTCGGGGTGTTTACTCCTGACCCCTGACCCCTGACCTCTGACCTGATTTCTTTTTTTATCTCGCTTTAAGAAATGCCGGAATATGCGCCGCTTCTCTGGGTCCTACGGTCACTTTCCAGCCCGGCAGTTCTTCTTCCATATCGCCGGCAATTGCCGCCGCATAACCGGGAATAATAATTTCCGTCTTTTTGACTTTATCTGCGATACCGCATTTTTTCACGAACATTCCCACATCGTCGCCGGCAAATTTTCCGGCAGCCCATGCCGTCATAACGGACAGACCTTCGGAATCTTTGATGAGCAGCCATGAGGGCACCCTGGAGCCTTCAATTTCACCGGATACGATGAAGTAGGTCAATGCAAAATTGGTGGTCACCAGCACAGGCGAATCCGCAGTCGGGTTGTTGACTTCATAAATGCCCTGGGTGACAGTCATGGGACGCTGCGGGTCTGTGAAGATATTCAGCCGTTCCAGCAGCAGCGGGAAAATGCCCTCGCCTGTGAAATCGGAAAGCACCACAATGCTGCCGTATTTGGCGACAAACATGCCTGCAATCAGGGTTTCCATATCCAAGTTGGAAGCCATTTCGCAGGGGAAAACGATGGTGGGGAATCCCACAGCCCGGTTTCCGTTTTTGAGTGCCGCACGACGCATCGCCACCTGATCTTCCAATGCTTTTTTGATTTCTCTCGCGCCTGAATCCAGCACAAGGTCTTTCAGACCCATGCCGGTCAGTTTTGCTGTCAGAGCGGTCAGCCCTTCAACAGAATCGGCTTTGACGGCAAGAGGCAGATCGCTGTCTTTTGCCAATGCGCCGAAAGCATCCGCATTTGCGGCTGTTGCCGCATAGAGCAGGGGTTTTTTGAAGCCGCAGGCTTCAATTCCGGCTTTCATCACATCTGCTTTGTCGCTCATCAGCACCAGATTGAATTCCGAAGTCGTAGCGATGAGTTTTGCAGCTTTTGCAAAAGCGTCTTTGTTGCCGTTGGCGTCTTTGAGCGCGACTAACTGGGGTCTCAGGTTCAAGCCCACCCGTTCAAACTGAAACGCGTTCCACACCTTCAGTTTTTTCGCCAGGTCCGCTTCGGAAATATCGGATTTGACCAGCGCTGCAAAAGCCGTGGGATTGTAAAATGTTTTTTCATGACGGGACAGTACGGTCTCGCCGCCGACGGTAAAAGCCCGAACCCCTTTGCCTATCGCTACCGGACGAATCGGAGGGGCAGAGGCTTCTGCCAGTTGCGCTTTTGCCTCGGCAGACACATAAGGACAACTGTCAAGTTCAGCTTTACCCGACGCCAGATTCATGGCAAATGCCAGACAGGTGGGAACGCCGCATTCCTTGCAGTTGGTTTTGGGAAGCAGTTTGAAAATCTGAATACCGGTTAATGCCATTTTGTCTCCTTTTTTTCATCATAGGTTCGGGGTACGGGGTGAGAGGTTCGAGGCAAAACACCCCGAACCTCTCACCCCGAACCTCTCACCTTTATTTCATTACCCGACGAGGGGTTCCATGGAAAGTGCGGGATGTCCTTTCTTCTGGAGGAAGGGCAGAATTTCTTCCTCGGTGATTCCCACCGTCTCATCTGCGATCATATCATAGAGATTGGGACACCCCAATACCGCGCTGCGCTTCTCAATCCGCTCTTTGAGTTCTTCCTTGAGCATTTTGGGCATCCATACCATGCGAAGAAGTCCGCCGTCGCCCTTGATGAACTTGCCCTGGGTAATGTTGAACTTCGAGTGACCCACAAAACCCGGAGAAGAAGCGCCGCCGCCCATGACACCGGCAAGGGTGGTGAACTTCATTCCGCAGGGGGTATCGCCCGTATAATCTCTGCCAACCGTCATAACGCCGTTGCAGGCAGGCAGCATGGCTGCAATACACTCGCAGCAGCCGCAGGTGGTCATGGGATCAATGACCATCGAGTAGAAATTGTAATGGGTGACAGCGCCGCGGGATGCCTTGAAGACAAAATCGTTGACGCCTTTCCACTGACCCAGCTTGGGATCAATACATTCGCCCTTTTCAATCGGCTGGTTCGGTCCCGTGGGGTTGATCTCATAAGAAGCTTTGCAGTCCATCCAGTTGTATGCGCCGCAGAGTCCGGTTCTTTCCGGGCTGACCGAACACACATGGTTGGGAGCAAAGGACTGACACAGGGTGCAGGAGTAGTAGGTCTCCACATCCTCGTCCGTCATTTTTTCCACACGCTCGTCGCGGGTGCGATACTCGGCTCTTGCCCGCGCCGTGAGTTTGTCAACATCTTCCTTGTTGGTGTAAAGCGTGACCTGAACCTTGTCCAGAATCTTGCCGAAATCCTGATGGAATTTGGCATGAAGCACCACACCGATATGTTTGAGCGAGAAGCCTTTTTCCACAGCCTGTTTGCTCACCCGGACCCATGCAATGTCTCTCTGTCCGATGTGCATGATGCCCTGAATGTAGTTGATCAGATGGTGGCACTGACGTTCCAGAATCGGCTCGAAGTCGGTCTGCATTTCACGGCCCGCAACCTGAATATAGATTCCCAGCGGCAGGCTTCCGCCCGGCTTCAAATCTTTAATGTCCGGTCCCACGAGCGTTACTTTTCCGTCTTCGATTTCATTCATTTCCGCCATCTTGACCAGCTCGGTTGCCTGGGTCTTGCCGCCGCCCATCTGGCACTGCAAGTCCGCGCCCCTGACTCTTTCACCCTCGTAAGCAGGACCGAAAGCGCAGGGAATATCAATCTGAGACACCGTGACTTTGAGACCTCTGACTTCCACGGATTTCTGCACCATTTCTTCATGCTTGACATTGGCAACCACATGCTCGTAGGTACAGATGCCGGTGGGCAGAATTTCGGGAATGTCGGTGTCCGCCAGCGTGGGGAAGCCCCAGTTCACGCAGCCTGCGGCAGCCGCCGCCCATTCCGCATTGACATCGCCCAGCGCGTTGACAAAGGCAAAAATTCTGTCTTTGTTGTATTTCAGCACGCGTTTGTAATCGCCGGGCTGAATGCCGCCGAAGGCCATGGTCGCACGGTTGGCAAAGCCGAGAGCGAAAACAGCCGAAGAAATATCGGGACCGAAAGGCACGATGCGGGTATTCCAGCCGATCTGAACGCCTGCCTGAATCAACTGCTGAATGACCGTTGTGCCGTTCTGGTTGGCGGCGCAGAAAATGTAAAGGCTTCGTTTCTGATAATCTTCAACAATCATTTTGGCAATTTCGGGGGTCGATGCAGCACCGACAATCGCCGCAAATCCGGGTGCGGAGCCGTCAACAAATTCAACGCCTCTTTTACGCAGCACGATGTCATCTGCCGCGCCCACCCAGATTTTGCCGTTTTCCAGATCAGGGTCTTCGGAATGGAGGTAGAAATCCGGCTGTTCCAGATAACGGAGCGCTTCTTCGATTTCAAAAGCGAAGATCGCAGCCATACCCGCGTCCAGAAGGGGTCCCAGATAGGGCAGATGATGATGTCCCTTGACATGGGGCGGAAGCAGCTTGCGGGCGACTTCCAGCGGTTTTTTCATGTCCTCAAGCGTCTCCACTTTCATGCCGAGGAGAGAGTAAATGACCGGCAGATAATACGCCGTGTTGGGGAAACCGACTTTCGTGCTTGCATTGTAGGTTTCCAGGGCTTTCTGATATTTTCCTTCAACCTTTGAGACGATATTGTAGCCGCCCTGAATGGCAGCAAATGCGACTAACCTTGACATTTATACATTCCTCCTTCATTGAGGTGCTGTTTAAAGTTTAAAGTTGAAAGCGAGTAAAACAAGTTTAAAACTTGTTCTGCATTTCTCACTTCTCACTTCTCTTCTGTCATTCCGAACGCAGTGAGGAATCTTTCAGATTTCTCGCTTCGCTCGAAATGACATTACGCTTCGAGTTTCTGCCGATCCGCCATATCCATCAGCACTCTTTCCCTTGCCTTGTCAATGCCGAGGGCTTTGCGCTTCTTGTCAATGTGGGCAATCATCTTGCGGGCATGTTCGATGGGATCCGGTTCGAGATCCCACATACCGCCGTAGATTTTTTCCAGTTCCTTGGACAGATAGTCATGGAAGACCGGCGCGCCGGAGGTGGGCAGCATATAACCGAAAACCGTATAAACACCTGAAGTTACAAAGTAATGTCCGATACTGATGGCTTTTTCGCTCATCCATTCGGGCGCGCTTCCGGCAGCAGGCAGGTCCGAAATGTCTTTTCCGAGTCCGCCGGCTTTGACAACTTCTGTTGCCGCCAGAAGAATACGGCTGTTATCCACGCATGAACCCAGATGCAGCACCGGCGGAATACCGACGGTCTCGCAGACTTCCGCCAGACCGGGACCGCAGTAAACAGCAGCCGATTCAGGGGTGAGCAGACCTTCCATTGCGCAGGCAATGCCGTTGCAGCCGGTGGTCAGAACGATGACATCATTTTTGATCAGTTCTTTTACAACAGCGATGTGGGCTTCATTATGCCGTGTTCTGGCATTGTTGCATCCCACAACACCGGCAACGCCTCTGATACGGCCGTTGATGATGTTGTCATTCAGGGTGTAGTAGGTGCCGCGGAAAGTGCCGCCGAGATGATATTCGATGGATTCAACGCCGAACCCCGCGATCTGGGTGTTCTTGTAAGGCGGAATCATGACTTCCGCGCCTCTGTTCTGGAAGTTGTCAATGCCCATTTTGACAATGCGCTTGGCGTCTTCCATCGCGTGGTGTTCGTCAAATTCAATGTGAATCACATTGTTCTGCTCCATCCTTGCGATGGGATGGGTGGTGATGAGTTTGGTATGGAAACACTTGGCAACATTGGCCAGATTCTGGAAAATACACTGAATATCAACAACCATGGCATCACATGCGCCCGTGATGATGGCAAGTTCCTGCTGCAGAAAGGTGCCTGCCGGCGGAATCCCGTGACGCTGAAGGATTTCATTTGCCGTACAGCAGATACCGCTGAGCTGAATGCCTTTTGCGCCTTTGGATTTCGCATAGTCAATCATCTCTTTGGACTGGACAGCCGCGACAATCATTTCGGAAAGCACCGGCTCATGTCCGTGAACGATGATGTTGACGTGATCCTGCTTCATCACGCCGAGGTTTGCCTCGGACTGAATCGGATACGGCGTGCCGAAAAGCACATCCTGCAAATCCGTTGCCAGCATGGAGCCGCCCCAGCCGTCCGCCAAAGCTGCTCTTGTACCCTGTTTGATCAGGTTTTTGTAGTCCTGATCCACACCCATGTGGGTGCGGTGCATGATTTCCACGATTTCCCGGTCAATATTGCGGGGAAGCACGCCGGCTTTTTTCCACTTTTCATAAAGGGGCTGGGGCGCTCTTTTCAGATAATACAGTTCGCCTTCGGCTTTGCCCCATTCATTCAATGCCTTTTCCGCCACTTCAAGCGCGATTTCGTCAATGTCCCGGTCCTTTACTTCGCCGTTCACCTCAACGGTGGTGGCGACATCAAAATAGGGCGCAATGGAAAGGAGTTTGATCGGGTCTTTGATTTTATAGTCGTGGGATTCTTTTCTTGCAACCGCCAGAAAAACTTCCGCCACGCAACGTCCGTGATCCGAATGCGCTGCCGCGCCGCCTGCGACCATGCGGATAAAGTTACGGGCTGCAATGGTGTTCGCGGTTGCGCCGCAGAGACCTTTCCGCATATCTTCGCCCTGAATGCCGCCCTTGGGAAGGGGCAGACGGCAGGGACCCATCGCGCAGTTTTTACAGCAGATACCCTGTATGCCGATATTACAGGGTTTCATTGCCTCAGCTCTGTCAAAAACCGTGTCAATCCCGAGTTTCTGTGCCCGGGCAATCATTTCCTGCGTTGATTTGTCAATCGAAGCCTTGATCGGGTCAGCCAATTTAGGCGCCTTCTCTGCCTTTTCTTCCGTGTCAGCCGCGGCTGCTTTTACTACTTTTTTTTCTATCGCCATTAGAGGTTCCTCCTCAGATTGTAAGTTCAAAAAATATGAACAGTGAAAAATTATTTCTCTTTGTACAGACGCAAAGCCTTGCGTCTCTACGACATCTCACTTCTTATTGCCTTTTGTGTATCCGGTTCAGACCTTCCAGCATCTTTTCCACCATACCTTTCTGTACGGCGGCGGCGGTCATGGAAACATCGGCTTTCTCACCGGATGCTCTCCTTGCCGAAAGTTCTTCACGCTCTTTTGCTCTCTGCTGCCGGATTGCCTCAGCCTCGGATTCCCGTTTGGCTGTTGCATCGCTGTCAGCTTTTTTCTTTGCGTCGTCCTCAGCCTTTTTCTTTGCTTCCTCGGCTGCGGCGGCTTTTTTCTTTGTGTCTTCTTCAGCCTTTTTCTTTGCTTCAGCGTCCGCTTTTGCCTTCACTTCGGCATCTGCCTTTGCTTTTGCATCTGCCTCAGCTTTTGCCTTTGCAGCAGCAGCAGGGTCTGCTTTCGGGGCTTCGGCAGCCGGCGCGACGGGTTTTGCCTCTGCCTTGGGCGCGGCAGGCGCAGCCGGAGCAGCAGCTTTCGGAGCGGCAGCCGGCGCAGCGGCTTTCTTATCGCCTTCGGCGATGCTCAGGTCCGGAGCCGGCGACAATGCTGCAAAGTCAATCGTAGCAGCAGCCAACTGTTTTTTAATGCCCGCCACATCTTTTGCGGATCCGCCGTCTGCCAGCAGGGCGATAAAGGCTTTGACCATGCGGACGGATTCAGGATGCCGCATAATCAGAATGCCAGAGCCTGCCATCAGATAGGTGACAGCGCCGACCGCTTCCATGAGAATCCCGCGTTTTTCGGGATCGCCCAGCGTCGGCGCCTCGGCTGCGGTCAGTTTTGCCTCTTTGCACTTCCAGACTTCGTTGCCGAGATTGTTGATCAGGGGGAACTGAAGCTTGTCGTCTCCCTGTGACAGGGCTGCCATTCTGAGCCGTTCCATGACCGAATAGGAATATTCCATGCCGTAGCCCAGACCGCCGGTGGTGGGATCAACAATCACGCGGTTCATGGGAACACCGAGGTTTTCCAGCAGAATGTTGATCTGTTTGGCAAGGTTCACGTCAATGGGGGAGGAAGAAATGATCGTGTGTCCGTAGCCCATTGCCGCCGCGCCGATGCCTTTGTGGTTTTTGTCTTCCACAGGTCCCAGCACCAAATCTTTGCCCTGACATTCTTCGGCGATTTTTTTCAGAACCGCTTCGTCTTTTTCAAAATTGGCGCATCCCCAGACAATCAGAGGCACATCTACTGCCGCGAGAACTTTTTTCACCGTAGCCGCTGCGGACTCCGGACTGGCGTTGTTGCCGTTGGGATCAATGCTTTTCAACTGAAGCACGATCATCTCCGCGCCGAAATTGTTCACGCATTTTTTCGCCCACGCGCCCGCGTCGGAAACCACATCTTTGAAGGGTGCAAGAGCAGCTTCTGCCCAATCCTCAGACACCATATCCCAGATTTCCATCGCAATTCTGGGTTTGTTGGGCATTTTTCCTTCAAACTGATAAAAGGGATAGCATGATTCTCCGCCGACAGTAACCGCTTTGGGACCCTTACCCAGCGTAATTGTTTTTACGCTTCCGGAATAAGATTCTTTATAAAAGTCGAAACCCAATGTTACCTCCTTACCTTATCATAATTTAAGAAGCACAACGTCAGACACAGACGTTGCGGTTTAAGGTTTATAATAAATGTTAAAAAAAATGAACACGAGAAAGGACAGCATCCGTATGTATTCCCCCCTCCGCGCGGGAAGGGGAAATCGCCCGATTGATGCTACGCCGATAATAATTCTTAGTAAAATTTGACAGTTTTTTTTAAAAATCAATATTTTCAGTAAGTTAAATTTAAACTGGATATTTAAAAATCTTGTATATCTTAATATTTCTCATTTGTCAACAAGAGATGAAATTTTTTAAATATGAATTTTGCATTCACAGAAACGACAGGGCGGACCGGCTGAAAACAGAAACGAGCAGAGCGAATTTTAACAGTCCCCGCAGGGTGGGCAGCAAGCTGCCCACCCTACCCTTTGATACCCTTTGCAACGGGAAAACATCCGATTTCAAAAACAAGTCCCCGCAGGGTGGGCAGCAAGCTGTCCACCCTACCCTTTGATACCCTTTGCAACGGAAAAATATCCAATTTCAAAAACAAGTCCCCGCATGGTGGGCAGCAAGCTGTCCACCCTACCTCTTGTCATTTTGAGCCTTGTTTTTTGTCATTTCGACCGTTTCATTTGTCATTTCGAGCGGAGCGAGAAATCTTACCGTCCAATGCAAAGATTTCTCCCTTCGGTCGAAATGACAAATGAAACGGTCGAAATGACAAGACCGGCGCAGGCATTTCAAAATGGCAGGGCGGAGTCAGTCTGTTTGCAGCCGGGCCTCCCTGTATCGGAGATTTTCATTTCCGCAATTTTTTACGCGCCTCCAGCCTCTCTTTCAGTTTCGGGAATTGTGTGATATTGGTATGGGGCAGAAAGAGCGCTGCAATATAATGATCCATATAAGAAGGGGTTTCCGACAGCTCGAAATTGGTCATTTTCCGGGTGACCTCCACCACGTCCTGACGGATGCGGTTGGTCAGCGCGCTCATTTTTGCGCCCAGCAGCGAACTGTTTCCGATAAATGTCACTTTGTCAGGCGCAACTTCCGGCAGCAGACCGATGACCATTGCCTTTTCCAAATCCACATAGCTTCCGAATCCGCCGGCAAGAATGATGCGTTCAATATCCTGAATGCCCATGCCGACCTCTTCCAGAAGCGTCTGCGCGCCGCTGTAAATTGCGCCTTTTGCCCGAATCAGATTTTCAATGTCAATTTCTGTCAGCACCAGATCCCGGTCAATCTGCGTTTCTTCTTTCCACGCCAGAACATATTCCCATATTCCCTCTGTCTGGCGGATGCGGGGCGTTTTCAGCTCCCGGTTGAATTTTCCCTGACTGTCAATAACGCCCGTTTCAAACAGCGTTGCCACCATGATAATCAGCCCGGAGCCGCATAAACCTTTGGGGCGCACATTGCCGATGGTGATGTTCATGGGTTCGAGCGTCGCGGGATCAATGGAAAAATCTTCGATGGCCCCTTTTGCAGCCCGCATCCCGAACTGAATGCCGCCGCCTTCAAACGCGGGACCCGCAGAGCAGGCCGCGCACGCGAGCCAGTCTTTGTTGCCGATCACGATTTCCGCATTCGTGCCGATGTCCATGAAAAGCGTGATTTCATTTGTACGGTACATTCCCGAACCCATGATGCCCGCCACAATGTCGCCGCCCACATAGCTTGAAATCGCGGGATAAATCAGCGCGGTCACATGATCGCCCAGATCAATGCCCAGACTCTTTGCGCCAATCGGCGGATACAGTGTGGACGCGGGGATATACGGCGCCCGGCGGATATAGCGGGGATTGATTTTGAGCAGCAGTTGGGTCATGGTGGTATTTCCGGCAAGCGCGATGCTGGAAACTTCGTTTCTGCCGATTCCGGCTTTTCTGATATTTTTGCCGATGACTTTATTGATCGTGCCGACCACCACTTCCTGAAGCTTTTCCAGCCCGCCGGGTTTTTCCGCATAGACAATCCGGCTGATGACATCCTCGCCGTAGCTGATCTGCGCGTTGAAATCGCCGTGCTGCGCCAGCACCTTTCCGGTTTTCAGATCAATCAACTGCGCGTAAACCGTTGTCGTGCCGATGTCAACCGCGATGGCGTAATTTCGGTCCGTGGTGTCTCCCGGCTCCACATGAATGATATGGGATTTTCTGCCGCTGTGAACCGGACGCGCAAGGGTGGCGGTGACTTTGAAATTGCCCTGCCGCAGCACATCGGGAATTTCACGGATCACAGGCAGCCGTACCACGAGACGATGCTCGTCATGGTTCAGTTTGAGGAAACTGACCAGCCGGGTCACGTCCGGCAGATTGTCATGCACATTCGGCTCCGGGAGTTCCAAATATTTCTTTTCCACCGGCGGAATAAACAAGCCCTGTTCTTTCAATTCATCCAGATTCGGCTCGACAATGCGGGCAGTGCATCTCGGCGTGCTTTTCAGATTCAGCACGCTCGCGTCCACTTCCGATTCCACCGGAATCCGCACGGTGAGATTTCCCCGCACAATGCTTCTACAGGCAAGGCGATAGCCTTTTTCCTGATCCGCTTTGCTGAGTTTTTCCGAAACGCCGCCCTCGACCGCGCCGTCTTCGATGATGACGCGGCATTTTCCGCACAAGCCTTCGCCCCCGCATGAGGCGTTGACATGAACGCCGGCTTCCATTGCCGCACGGATCAGCGTTTCTCCGTCCGGGACGGTGATTTTTTTGTTATGAGGCAGAAATAAAATGCTGTGTTCAGACATGATGATAGCTCCTGAAAAAAAAATAATCACTCATGCAGGGTGGGCAGCAAGCTGCCCACCCTGCAAACTGTTTTGTGATACCTCTATTAATAGAGACATGGCGGGGAGATGTCAAGGATTTTCAAAGGACAACATCATTATCTCGTTTCCACACGCCGCGGGGGAACTTTGCAGGGGCATGCCGGCGGCGGTTCCTACGTCATGGTCAGGCGATGCCGCAACTCCCTGCTTATAAACAATCCTTGTAGATGGGGGCTGCTGAACACAAATCCTGCCAATCCTTTAATCAGGTGAATCAGGGTTCAGACTTATAACGCAATGCGTCATACAGTTCGGTCAGCGCAAAGACGATAAGTATCCCGGAAATGACAAGCCACCGGAGGGCTTTCCAGTTCCAGTAGTCCGGCTTGGGTTCCGGCGGAGCCTCGGGCAGTGTTGTTGTCATAACTTCAGGCAGCGTTGTTGTTGTCGCCGGAATGTCTGTCAAAGTTGTTGTTGTCGGGAGTGAAAGCGTAGTTGCAGCCGGTGGAAATAGGATTATTTGAATTTTTTCCCATTGCAGATATAGCAAAGCCGCCAGCACAAACAGCAGCACACCCAAAACAATATAAGGAATTTTGGAAATCTTTACCGGCTCATAAACATCTCTTGACGGCTTCGCGGGGCTTGAAATAGTTTCCGCCGCCGATCTTTCCAATGCCTCAAAATATCGCTCAAAGATGCGGTAAAATTCTGCCTGCTGCTTGCGGTCGGTGGCAAACATCGGACAAAGCAGGTATTTCATATCCGAGGGCGAGCAATCTGTTCCGAGTGAATTGAGCAGCTTCTGTACACGCAGATGATGATCCACGCCGATGACAAATCCCCTCCCACGCAGTTCCTCCATGAACTCGTTAAAGGGCAGAATGTGTTTTTGTGTGTCTGGCTGTGGCAAAGATAAATCCTTAATTCAGAAAGGTTTCTCGCAAAGACGCTTTAATTTCTCGCAAAGCACGCTAATACCAATTCGCTTTCAAAAATCGGTCTTTTCAGACCGTAAAGCGATTTTTCAAATCGCTTAAATTGCTGAAACCGCTTGAAAAGCGGTTTTACAGAAAACACTGTTTTTTGAAAGCGAATTGGTATAAGAGCGCAAAGAAAAACTTTTTTATAGAAAAAAACCTTTGTTTCTTTGCGGGCTTTGCGCCTTTGCGAGAAACCCTTTCTTTCCGATAAAGTCAAATCTCATCCGTCAATAACTGATCCAGCATCAACTGATTGCCGTGATCCGGATCGGGAATCAGCCTGTTGACCGATGGTTTTATAAGAAAATCGAGCCGTTCCAGCGGTATCTGTCCCACAAGGGCTTTGATTTCAGGATGTTTCAGTTCCATAACCTCGAAAAGCCCTTCTCTGCCCATGATTTCAAGCACCACCGGGTCGTAAAGCCCCCGCTCTTCCACGCCGGAGGCGGTATTGACTTTGACGCTTTTCCGTTTTCTGAGTCCCAGAGCCTTGATGATATTCTCGGACAGGGAAAGCAGAGTTGCGCCGCTGTCAACAATGGCATCGCTTATCCGGACGGTTTTGATGTCTTTTTTATCTATCGTTCCGATTTCCGCCAGAATCACATCGCCGTAGTTGCTGACGGTAATTTCAGCCAAAACTTTGCCCATGTTTATTCTCCTGTGTTGGAAAGCCTCGCGGGGCGATATATCATGTCGGGAATATTTCACTCCTACGGAGTTCGGGAGCTTTTGAGCCGCATTTTTCTATAAATATGAAGCTCCTACGGAGCTTGAAAATTCTCCCGTGCCGGACAAGCCCCGGAGGGGCGATATATTTGTAGCAGTCTGTAGGGGCGAAATATCATGTTGGGAGTCAGAAGGGCAACCACAGGGGGTTGCCCCTACTTTAGCGTGCTTTGTCAGAAATCTATCTCTCGCAAAGCACGCAAAGAAAAACTTTTTTATCAGCCTTTGTTCCTTTTTTTCTCAGCGTACTTAGCGTGCTTTGCGAGAAAAATTTTTACAATCACTGAGCAGTAAATTTCCTTTTCAACTCCGCAAGATCATCCTTTGTTTTTGCCAGAACCGAATAACTCAGCGCGAGCAGTTCCGCCTGTCCGGGTTCACGGAGCTTTTCCATTTCCGGACTGAGTGATTTTAAAATACTGATCCATGAGAGAAATTCAGCAGTTTCAGGGCTTTTCTTTAACGCTAATTTTCGGATTTCAAAAAAATGAGCAATGGCATTTTTAATGAAGTCAGGCGTAAATTCAGGATGATCTTTGAAGCGCCGTTGCACAATTTCCTTGAGCTGTTCTTCCGAAGGAAAGGAAATATGATAAAAGACACATCGGCGCAGAAAGGCTTCCGGCAAATCCTTTTCGGAATTGCTGGTCAGAATCAGAATCGGGCGGAACGACTCTTTTGCCGTAAAGGTGATTTCTGTTTCCTTTACCGTGAATTTCATGCTTTCGATTTCATTCAGCAAATCATTGGGAAAATCTCTCGGGGCTTTGTCTATCTCGTCAATCAAAACCACGGAACGGGTCGGACGATTCTCTTTTTCCAATCCTGATTTTGACAGAAATTTCTCGATATTGCCTGAGGGAGAGATATTCGGGTCTGTCAGAAAAACCGCTTTCCCTAGTGCCTGATAAGTGATGTAATCCTCGGTGGTCTTTTCCCTTGTTTCGGGAATATGCGAATCTCGGAAACGCGCCAGCGCATCATATTGATAAAACAAGTCTGTTGCCACGGAATTGCTCTTTGTGTAAAACTCGAATATCGGTACATTCAATTCATAAGCCACACTGTCCGCAAGCCGGGTTTTGCCGGTTCCGGGTTCTCCGGTGACGAGCAAAGGCTGCCCCAGCGCGAGCGCAACATTCACGGCATTGCTCAGACCCTCTTCCGCGATATAGTCTTTCGGATCATTCAGCCAGACAAACGGCTCATATTCGGGTAAAATCTCATTCCGCTCTTTCAGGGTCTTTCCCGATCCCTGATAAAACTTAAACGGTTTTGGGCTCATGTCTTTTCTCATTCTCTGTTATGAAATTCTATCAGTTTCTCAAGTTCTTTCTCAATGGCTTCGGCAGTTTTGCATCGCTTAAAAATGGATTTGATGACTCGTGGATTATTTTCTTTGACACATTGCCTGTATTCTTCAAACCAGTGTTCCAAATCTTTCAGACTGAGGGGTTTGAGTTCTATTTCCGGCATGCAGGGGCAAGTATCTGCTGTGTTTTCCGCCAATTCATGAACACATTCTTTGGAAAAACAATGGCAGCCGAATATCTTTTTGATGCGCTGCATGAAGGAAAAGACGCTTGATTGAGGATATATCAGATTGAAAAAAATCAGAAATCGTGGAATATCGCTGCTGCATTCAAAGCCTGCCCAATATTCTTCCATATACCATCTGAGCAAATCCTCATCTGTTTTTTTCCATTTGGACACATCCATATTGTAACAGATCGCAACAAACTGATGTTTGTCGCACAATCCTTGAAGATCGCTGAGAGAACACTCCGGCTCTGCAAAACCTTTATTAAATTTCAGAAAAGGTCCCCATTTCAGGCTGATTTTACGCGTTTCAATATCTCCCGTGTCGGGCCAGTGAACTTCTACCCGACAGACAGACGACTTTTCTTTCTGCCATTTATCTTCCGCATATTTTTTAATATTTTCTTCCGTCATCCGGATGATAAAGCTTTCATGCCCTGAGCCGCTGTTGCCGTGAATAAAATAAAAATGAGGACGTTGCGGGCATTCTTTGGCGGTATTTGTGAAGAAGTGCCAGAATTTTATTGTCTGATCCTCCCGGTTGCACAGTTTGGGAAGAATCCGTCCGCATTTGGCTTCCGGCTGATCTTTTTTTATAAAAGGTCTGATCTGCCTGTCCCATGTCTCGGCTGCCTCATCATTCATCGCTTTCAGTTCATGCCATTGCTCGAACAGCGAATCAAAGCGCAGGGCAAGCCCCGCGCTGCTCATAACATTCGGATTATATTGTTCCTGAACCAGCCCGACCACCCGGTGAGTTCCGTAATGATAAACAGGACCGCCGCTCTGTCCGGCGCCTTGAATGGCAAGGCTCGTTTCAAATTGCTGTCTGTTATTTTCGATAAACCGGGGAATCGTTCCTTTATAAAATCCCAGCCCCCTCCCCTCTTTATTTCCCGCAGGATAGCCCAGCGCGGTGATTTCGCTTTCAATATGATCTTTCGTGATCCTTCCCAGCGGCAGACAGGCTTTCGGATTATAATTGCTTTTAATCACAGCTAAATCAAGCTTTAAATTTGATTTGGCTTCATCAAAAAACACCTCATCTTCCAACCTGCCGCCGTTAAAAAATTCAAGGGTGAGAAAAAATTTCGTATCTCCGCCAAGACGCATATCTGTGACGCAGTGGCAGGCAGTGAGGAAATATCCGTCATGACTGATAAAAAAGCCGGTGCCGACCATCTCATTTTCTATGATGATCTTGAATGTCGCTTTTTCAAGTTCCTGACGGATATGTCTGCGAAGTTCGTCGCTCATTTTACCTGTTTATCAGTGCAAAGATGTTCAATCCCTACTCGTGTCAGCAGAATAGCGGACGCGGCTGTGACATTGACAGGAATTGGAAAATGAAGCGTTCCCAGTGTATCCGCGAGCATGGCAATCATTGAAACCGATACGACTTCCTGCTTCAGCAATTCTTTCCACTCACTGCATATTCCGGCTTTCAGGGTGTTCTTGTTCTTTTCAAGCCAATCATTAAATATTTTTTTGATCTTCTCAGTCTTCGGCGAAATCCCCACAGGTATCATATCCGGATCAAAATCCGGCTGTCCCAGCCCCCGATACCAGTCGCCGAAGAGTTTTTCTTCATCCGCCAGATAGGCTTCAATCTGCTGCTCTCGATTTTTCTGATCCATAATTTTATTTCCTTTTTTTTTAAAGATAATTGTCTTCCTTTTCGGATTGCAAAAATAAGCGGAACATTTTTCGCATTCTTTGACAGCGAATGGGTATCATATTTTATTTTATAAAGATTCAATTGGTTAATCCATAACATGATATAATTTTAAAGGAATTAATAGAAGAATGGAGAAGAGATGTCAAGAATTTTCAACAGACATTCTCCGGGATAGCTCGTTCAAAAGCATCTCCGGAGTTCGTCATCTTATGAAAACGGGGAGCGCGGCGAAAATTCAGCGTGGCTGTCCTGTGCTAAAGGAGTGCTGAAATGAGCGGAGCGAAATTTTAGCATGTGTGGCTGTGCTAAAATTTCATTTCAGCACTCCGGAACCGAGGCGGAGCTATCCGAAAGCCTTTTCGTCCATCTCTATGGCTGAGGCATCGCATTTTTCAATCGCATTCATCTTGCCCATCGTGACGGGAAGCACGGCATTGATAAAATACGCGGCGGTTTTGACTTGCCCGGCATAGAAAGCCGAGGACTGCTGTTTGGGCACGGCGATGACTGACCGCCACAGCAGCATCCATGATAGTAGCACATCTCCCATCGCATCCAAAAACGGCAGTGCATAGACAAAGGGAATCCTGAAATCCGGCGTTTTCAACTGGTGAGACATTTTCACAGCAGTTTCACTCATACGCTTTGCCGCCGCTTCCACAGCCCCAGCCATATCCGCAAGCCCTTCAATTTCTTTGGCGCGTTTCACGGTTTGCGAGATTTCCTCAATCAGACTCGCCAGCGCCGCGCCTTTTTTCATGCCGAGCTTTCTGCCCACAAGGTCTGCTGCCTGAATGCCGTCTGTGCCTTCATAAATGGAGGCAATTTTGCAGTCTCTCAAAATCTGCTCGACCGGATATTCACGGGTGTAGCCGTATCCGCCGAAAACCTGCATCGCCTGAACGCAGACATCAAAGCCGCGCTCGCTGCAATATGCCTTGACAACGGGCGTCAGCAATCCGGCTAATCCTTCACAGCGTTCTTTGTCTCCTGCATCCCGGGCGCAGGCAGATTTGTCAAATAAATACGCCACATAATAGAGCAGACTTCTCATGCCGTCCACATGGGCTTTCATCCACATCAGCATCCGGCGCACATCCGGGTGTGAGATAATCGGAACTTGGGGCGCATCAGCGTCTTTTCCTGCGGCAATGTCTCGCCCCTGATGCCGCTCTCTGGCGTAATTCAGCGCGTGGAGATATGCGGTTGTGCCGTGACAGAAGCCCTGCGTTCCGACTTCAAGCCGCACTTCGTTCATCATGTGAAACATGATTTCCATGCCCTGATTTTCCGCGCCGAGGAGCAGTCCCCGGCAATTGCCTTTTGAGCCTAAAGCCATGCTGCATGTGGGACTGGCATGAATGCCCATTTTCTCCTCAACGCCGGTGCAGACAATATCATTGCGCTCTCCCGGCGAGCCGTCGTCATTGACCCAGATTTTGGGAACAATAAACAGCGAAATGCCTTTCGTGCCTTTGGGCGCGCCTTCGATGCGGGCTAAAACCGGATGAATGATATTTTCCGTCAAATCCTGCTCGCCGTTGGTGATAAAAATTTTGTTTCCGGTGAGCGAATACGTGCCGTCAGAATTTTTCTTGGCAGATGTAGTGAGATTTCCCAAATCAGAACCGGCTTGAGGTTCGGTCAGCAGCATGGTGCCGCCCCATTTGCCGGTGTAGAGATTTCTGAGAAAAAGTTTCTTCTGCTTTTCCGTGCCGAACAGTTCAATCATCTTGCCTGAACCGCAGGCTAAAATCATGTAGGTGCAGAATGCGTAGTTCGCGCCGATGAGATATTCCGAAGCGGCCTGCGCGAGAATGTGAGGCAAGCCCTGACCGCCCAATTCCTGCGGCTTGGTCATTGCCATCCATTCGCCTTCTTTGAATAACTCAAATGCCTTATGAAAACATTTGGGAACTTTTACTTTTCCGTTTTCAAAATGAACGCCTTCCCGGTCGCCTTCCGAGTATGTCGGCAAAATTTCTTTGACAGCGATATTTCTGGCTTCGGTGATAAGCATGTCAAAAACTTTTCGGTTTAACTCCGCGAATCGGGCTTCTTTGCAAATCTGATCTGCCTCCAATTGCTCATATAATACAAAATCAATATCTCTTCGGTCTGAAATGACTTGCGCCATATTGAATGCTCCTTTCTTTTTGCCACGAATGAACACGAATTTTTGCGAATAGAAGAACACGAATTTCTCGTTCCCACGCGCCGCGCCTGTAGAGACGCACGGCTGTGCGTCTCTACGGTGCTTTTCAGTTCGGAAACACATCCTTATAAGTTTTTCTCATTTCCCGTTTCAAAATCTTGCCGGTCGGCGTTTTGGGCAGCGCATCCACAAAAATGACTTTCTTCGGGACCTTGAACTGAGACAATTCCTTACGGCAAAGCGCAATGACTTCTTCCTCAGTCATCCGCTGGTCTTTTTTCAAAACCACAATCGCTGTAACCGCTTCCACCCATTTGGGATGATTCACGCCGATAACAGAGACTTCCTGAACCCGTGAGTCTTTGTAAATGGCTTCTTCCACTTCCCGAGACGGCACATTTTCACCGCCGGTTTTAATCATGTCTTTCTTGCGATCCACCACCGTGATATATCGCTCATTGTCCAACACGCCGAGATCGCCGGAATGAAACCATCCGCCTTTGATGGCTTCTTCGGTTTTCTCCGGCTCTTTGTAGTACAGCATCATCACATGAGGACCTCTGCCGCAGATTTCGCCCGGCGTCCCGACAGCGCACATCTCCTGTTGCTGATCATCTTCCAGCCTGCTTTCCATGTGAATCGCTCCCATGCCGGCAGAACCGAGTTTACGCAGCGCATCTTCAGGCTTCAGCATGGCGTGATAGGGCGCGAGTTCGGTCTGTCCGTAGTAGTTATGGACAGCCGCGCCGGGGAATTTCTGAATGATTTCTTTCAAGATTTCAACCGGCATGATAGACGCGCCGTAGTAGCACTTTTTCAGGCTGCTGAGATCGTATTTGGCAAAATCAGGATGCCGGAGCATTCCGATCCACACGGTCGGCGGGGCAAAGAACATGCTGGCTTTATAATGGACAATGTTTTTCAGAATCGCGCCGATGTCGGGTCCCATGAGAACATTCGTGCCGCCGACCCAGAACACCGGATTCATAAACACATCTCTCTGCGCGCAATGATAAATCGGCAGGGCGTTGACATTGACATCCGAACTTTCATATCGCCCGTCAATGATGCAGCTTAAATATTGAGCAATCAATGCCTGATTGCTGATAATCACGCCTTTGGGCAATGATTCCGTGCCGCTGGTGTAAGTCATCTGCACCGGGTCTTCAATCCGCAGCACCGCATCCGGTTCAGTGGTCGGATAACTTCTGTACCACTCGTCAAAATCCTTGAAGCCTTTTTCTGCGGGCTTGCCCGCGCCCTGACTTGACCAGATCAGTGTTTTGACGGTCGGCATTTCCGCCAGCACGTCCTTTACCAGATCATAGAGCGAGTCTTCGACAATAAAGACTTTGCTTTCCGAATGGTTGATGCAGT
>DZCT01000269.1 GCA_022736535.1 Desulfatirhabdium butyrativorans
CGAAATTGTACGAAATTGTCAGCTTGACGGCATTGACGCGGAGCGTGGGAACGAGAATTTCCGTGATAGCGGGGACATCTGTTCTTAGCCTGGGCCCGCCCTGCCGATCCTCACTTCTCAATTTTCGCGTTCATCACCAGTTCAAGAATTGCTGTCACGTTCAGAAGAATCACCAGCCGGTCTTTCTGTTTGATAATGCCTTCGATGAGGTCGCTGTCAATATCGGCAATGTTCGGGGGCGGCGGCAGAATATCATTGCTTTCAACGCTCAGGACATCATCCATTTTATCTATCAGAAAGCCCACAATATCATCTCCGAGCCGGACATTTTCCAAAAGCCCTTTGCGGGAACAGGCTCTTATATCTTCCTGTGTTTTCAGGATCAGCAGACGGCATTTTTCCAAGTCTGCGGGTAAGGGGCGATTGAGACATACACTGAGATTTATAACGGTCACGATTCTTCCCCGCAGATTCATCAAGCCGCAGAGGTGCCGGGGCGCGTCAGGAATCGGATTGACCGACTGGTGGCGGTAGATTTCCTTTACCAGCAGAATATCCACGCCGAGAAGCGTATCTCCCAAAAGAAAAGTTGCAATTTGCCGGATCATAAGGTTCCCTTCGGGTTCGGGGTTCGGGGTAAGAGGTCAGGGGGATCTATTTTAAACCTGGGCCTCGAACCTCTAACCCCGAACCCCTGACCTCTAACCCCTAACCTCTAACCTCGTTTCAGCATTTTCGACAGTTTTTCCAACAGACTCGTTTTGTTCAGTTTCAATTCCCATTCGTTGAATCCGGCTTTGATGCCTTTTTCTGCCAGATTCTCCTCGCTCAGGGACGTGACCGCCATGACCGGCAGATGCCGGAGCCGCTCATCTGCACGGATTGCCCGTATGGTCTCCCATCCGTCCATTCTCGGCATGACAATATCCAGAATCACCGCATCCGCGGGTTCATTTTCCAAAATCTCTATCGCCTTTTTTCCGTCTTCCGCCACAATGACTTCATAGCCTGCTGATTTCAGATATTTGCTTTCCACCATCCTGAAAAACGGTGTATCCTCTGCCAGCAGTATCCGGAATTTCCGACCCGAACGGGTCCCGCCGGCTTTTTCCGTGTTGTACCATTCCGGCGCCGCCAGTTCAAAAAGACGGTACATATCAGGAATCAGCGTGATGCGTTTGTCCAAAACAGCAGTTCCGAACAGCCCCGGCGCCGTAATGGTTGCGGTATCTAATTCAACCGCAGCCGCGACCGTGTTGATCACGCGATTCATCACAATGCCCAGCGGATATGCTGTCTGCTTGGGAACAATGATGCAGACGGTATCATCCGGCGATCTCTCAGGACGCTGAACCGGCAGATAGTCTTCCAGAAAAATCAGCCGCAGTTTTTTATCATGGTACTGCAAAAAATGCCGGTCTTTAATGCGCTCAATATCAGAGGCGGAAACCAGTTCGATCCTGCTGATCAGCTCAAGGGGCAGGGCAAAGCGTTCTTCGGTGCGGTTGTCAAACAGGAGAAAAGTCTGCAATTCCTGTTCTGCCCGTGTCCTGCCTGACAGGGATTTCATCTCTTCCCTGATCTCGTCCATATTCCGAATATCGGCTTTTTTCAGAATGCCTGCCACATCAAGAATCAGCGACACGGTTCCGTTTCCGAGAATGGTCACACCGCTGAAGGTTTTCATTTTTTTCAGATACCGGGGCAAAGGCTTTACGACAATTTCCTCGGTGCTGATAATGCTGTCAACGATCAGACCGTAGCGTGCGGAACCGTGTTTTGCCACCAGAATCCTGAGCGGTTTTGAAATATCTTCGGTAAAATCGCTTTCAGCATCGCCGCGTTTTGAAATGCCCAGAACATTGTTCAGATTGACTAAGGGCAGCAGCATATCCCGCAGCCGAAGCAGAGGCGCATCCTGAATTTTATTGATGCGTGCTTTGATCTCTTCGGGTTTGACCCGGACCAGTTCGTCAATATCCACTTCGGGAATGATAAAAAACTGATCTCCGCTCCCTCGGTGAGAAGCAATCAGAAGGCCCGAAACAATGGCAAGGGTCAGGGGCAGCACCAGGGTAATATCTGTCCCCTTCCCGACCGTTGTATTCACATCCGCAGTTCCGCCCATCAGCTCGATATTGGTGATGACCACATCCATACCCACGCCTCTGCCGCTTAAATCCGTCACCTTGTCAAGCGTTGAAAATCCCGCGCGGAAAATCAGGCGCACCCGGTCTTTTTCCGTCATGGCATCCATGAAACTTCGGGTAATAATGCCTTTTTCCAAAGCTTTTTTTGCCACGAATTTTCCGTCCACGCCTCTGCCGTCGTCGCTCACGGTCAGATGAACCTGTCCGCCCTGATGAAAGGCTCTCAGCTCGATGGTTCCCTGCCGGGGTTTTCCGGCTTTTTCCCGCTCATCCGGGGGTTCAATGCCGTGATCAACCGAATTTCGGATTAAATGCGTAAGCGGATCGGAAAGCCCCTCAATGATGCTTTTGTCCAATTCCACATCTTCCCCGAAGATCAGCAGTCTGACTTCTTTATGATGCTTTTTGGCGAGACTGCGGACAAGCCGGTGGAATTTTCCGAATACAAAGGAAATCGGCTGCATCCGCATCTGCATGATGCGTTCCTGCATTTCCGAGGTGACGCGGTTGATATGCTGTAAAACCGGATTCAGTCCGGGCGTATTTCTTACCATCCGGGTTGCCAGTTGCAGCAACTGGTTTCTGCCCAGAACTAATTCGCCGGCAAGATTCATCAGATCGTTTAAAAAATTGACGCTGACCCGGATTTTTTCTTCGGTATGCACGGCAGGGGGCGATTTCTCAGGAGAGGGAACCGGGGGAGAAATGTTTTCAGTCTTACGGGGCAAAGAAGCAGGCTCGGCGCTGTCATTGCCCCCGGCCCGCGCTGAAATTCTTTTCTGTCCCGGTTTTTCTGTCTGAGGCGGAGTCGTTTCCGGCAGAGGCTTTTCTCCGGGCGGTTTCCTGAATTTGTCAATATCCATCACCGCAATGCTGCTTTCGGAAATATCTAATCCTTCCGCAACAATTTCAGGTTCGAGAATAGTGGCAAACAGCACATCAAATGCCAGATCACTGTCAAGGCAGTCGGAAAGTCCGCTTACATTTCCGATGTCCAAAAAAGAATCCATATACTGCCCCAGCGATTCCATAATATTGATAAATTCAAAAGGCGTTCTGTTTTTCTGCTTCAGGTCTTTGCTGAGAAATATTTTTATCGCGTAAAGATGAAGTCCTTTTGAGATCATGTTGGCAATATCAGCTTCGCTGACATGGAAGTTGCCGGATGATGAAGCTTTTGCCGTATCGTTTTCCTTATCTTCTCTGTCCGGCTTTTTTTCAAGCACTACAACAGTTTTCTGCGGTTCTGCCGCATGGTCAACAAAATGCTGGAGAGAAGCGACCGGGCTGTCAATATTTAATTTTTCGCTGGTTTCCACATTGTCAAGCAGTTCCCTGAGCGTATCCACGCCCCGGAGCAGAGCGTCAATGAGCCGGGAATCAGGTGCGATTTTTCCGTCTCGGAGCAGCGCCAGTGAATTTTCAATAATATGACTGAGTTTTCCGATATTCTGAAGACCGAAGAATCCGGACGCGCCTTTGATGCTGTGAATGCCCCGAAAGATTCTGTTGATCACTTCCGGATCAATGATGTCAAGGCTCTGTTCAAGCGTCAGAATATCCGGCTCTACGGTTTGCAGATGCTGCCGGGCTTCCTCCACGAAAACCGGCATGAGTTCATCAAAATCAGACATATATGTGTCTCCTTTTTTTTACCACGCCTTTTTTTTGCCACGAATGAACACAAATGTTTCACGAATAAGAACACACGAATTTTTTTAAAAAAACAATACGAATTAAACCGAAATGCCACGAACTTTTTTATCATTTATTCGTGATCGTTTTATTCGTGAAACATTCGTGTTCATTCGTGGCTGCAAATTTGTGTTCATTCGCGGCTGATTTTTTGCCACGAACAGACACGAATTTTTCACGAATAAGAACACACGAATTTTTTTAAAAAAACAATACGAATTAAACCGAAATGCCACGAACTTTTTTATCATTAGACCTCTTTCAAAAGTGGGAGTTGTTTACTTGATTTTATTGGATAAAACTTGACTTTTGAAAGAGGTCTATTTATTCGTGATCGTTTTATTCGTGAAACATTCGTGTTCATTCGTGGCTGCAAATCATTTGTGGCTGCAAAAACGCCTAACTGCTACTCACCGGAAAAAGCGATGTCAGACGGAAAAAATCGGCGACTTTCATAAAGTTTTTTCCCGCGCCGATAATTTCAACGGTCTTGGCGTCAGAAGTGATCTGACGGTAAAGTCCCACAATCAGATTTACGCCCAGAGAATCTATGAAATCAACGCCGCTGACATCCAACAGCACATGTGAAATATCTGAATTTTCCCTCAACTGCTGTGCAAAATAATCTCTCAATTCTTCAATACGGTTGGCAATCAAATCCGTTTCCGGTATTAAATAGAGTTTTTCTTCTTCTTTCCTGATTTTCATTATGTTTTCTCCGAAGTTGGGATAAGGGGCAGAGGTAAGGGGGCAGAGGTGAGAGGAAGGAAATCCGCCCCTGACCTCTCACCCCTAACCCCTCACCTTTTCCCGAAAGATGAGAGAAACGGTTCCGCCGCTGACTTTCAAACTGTCTGTCAGGGACTGCATGACAGGCACCCCCCTGCCGCCTGATCCCAGCACATTTACATCTTCCATTTTCTTGATGCTGTCCGGCATGTCAAACCCGGTTCCTTGGTCTGAGACATCTATCCGCAGTTCATCCGGGGCAAAAAACAGGGACAGATCAATAAATGCTTTATGTTCAAACTGATTTCCGTGCCTGACCGCATTGATCAGCGCTTCACGCAGCGCGAGAAAAATGAAACAGGGGTCGTTTCCCCCGGGAAGTTTTCTTGCGAGACATTTTTCGGCAGCCCATCTGCACGCTTTGTCCGCTTCGCCGTAGTCAGATAAAAATTCATAATGCAGACTTTCCCTCTTATCATCTTCCGGACATCGGGGCGCGAGGCTGAAAAAAGGGGAATCAGGCGGTTTTAGAGCAATAAGAATCATATCATCATCCTGTCCGTGCTTTTCCAAAATCCGGTCCAAGATTTCCCGACACAGCCCCCGAATCCCTTTTTTCAGGTCTATTTTCATATCCGGGTCGCCCTGAGACAGTTCCGCAAGCAGATATTTTCTGCTGATACCGTCTGAATAGAGAAAAAGATACGAGTCGTTTTCCAATTCAATTTCGAGATGCTCAAAGAGATGGTCTTCTTTCAGCAAACCCAGACACATCCCCCCGCCGTTCAGATCGGAAAAATCCGGAGAGCGGGAAACCGCATCTGCGTTATCCCTTACAAGCAGTCCCCCGGGCATACCGGCAGTGGCAACTTTTATCTTTCTCCGGCGTCGGTCCCACAGCAGCGAGGTTGCACAAAGATGATACTGCTCATAATGGGTTTTGTTGAGTTCGGCGTTGATGATTTTAAGCAGTTTCAACGGATTCTGATTTTTATCCCAGTTTGAGGTCAGAATACCCAGCGAGACCGCGCTGATATATGAACTCATCACATTATGACCCGCGACGTCTCCGAGAAAAATGCCGCATCTTCCGGCAAGATTGAAACGCCTGCAACAGGCAAGATCGCCGCCCGCGTCGGTCAGGGGCGAATAGGCAATGTCAATGCCCTCGCAGGGTTCGGGACATCCGTAGCGGATCAGTTCCTGCTGGGCTTTGCGCACCTGAATCGCAGTGGAAGCGGTCTGTATCCGGGAGCCTTTCTGTCCGATTTTATAAACAGCAGCTTCAATCAGGGCGATAATCGAGTCTTCAAAAACGGCTTGGGTGAGAATGCCGTCCGCGCCGAGCTGAACCGCCAGTTGAAATGCGTCTGTATCATGTTCCTGAGCATAAATAAAGACCAGCATATCGGGATAGTCCCGCTTGATTCTGGCAAGAATGCCGAGTCCGTCAATTCCCGAAGTAAAAATATTACTGACAATGATGCGAAATCTGTAACGATATTTCAGAAACAATTCCCATGCCTGATTCCCGTTGGAAACCCGAGTCGCTTCAAAGCCGGCTTTTTTCAGAAAACTGAGGTATCGTGCGGCGTTCTCATCATCCTCTTCGACAAAGAGAATATGATATTCTGAAAAATCCGGTGCCGTTGCCTCCCGCATTTCCGCATAAGTTGAGGCTGCCGGCGACTCGGATATTTCCGACTCATATTTTTGAATCAGTGCCTTTATTTTTGCAACATCAACAGGTTTGGGTAAAAAATCGTTTCCGCCGGCTTCAAAACATCGCTGACGGTCCTCACGGGAACTCATGGAAGAAGAAATGATAATGGGGGTTTTCACCTGCATCTGCCGGATTCGCCGAATGGTTTCAAATCCGTCCATCCCCGGCATGAGCAGGTCCATAAAGATCAGTTGAAACGCCGAGCGGGTGAGACATTCAACGGCTTCTTTCCCGTTTCGCGCCTCGGTCACTGAAAATCCTTCTGATTCAAGCAGGACTTTTAACAGCGTTCGGTTAAAGGGATTATCGTCAACGATCAGAATGCGGTGTTTTTTCAAATCCTTCATGAAATTTGACCTTGATTATAAAGATAGATCAACATGATGTTTCGCTGTTCAGTTTTTGCTGCGGAAAAAGCCGATGAATATGACTAAGGATAAAAAACACAGTCCGAGCGCCGCGCCGTAATATCCGCCGTATTTTTCATAAAAAATGCCGTAATAAAGCCCGCTGCCGATGAGCAGCAAAGCGAATGCCATGCCTGCGATCAGCGAGGGCGTAATTTTTGTTTTCTTTGTTTTTTTCTGATGCTTTTTCATCGTTTTTGGGTCTCTCGCAAATTTTGCCACGAATGAACACGAATGAAAGCACGAATAAAAAACACGAATGAAAAAAAATTCAATGCGTTTTCTCGTTCCCACGCTCTGCGTCAACGGCATTAAGTCAAGAGAAAAATGTAGGTCGGGGTGAGCCTGCGAACC
>DZCT01000270.1:0-2308 GCA_022736535.1 Desulfatirhabdium butyrativorans
GTGGGAACGAGATCAACTGCGTAACTCGTAACTTTATAATTTGAACTTTATCATAAGCCCTCATCATTTATCAACGATAAACTTGCCTCTTATCCATTTATTTTATTATATAAAAAGTTATAAAACAGCATCGCTCCGGATGCTGAAATTTCATTTCAGCACTCCGGAGTGCAAAATTTTTGCGGCTGTAAAACGGCCCGGCTAAGATCAGACAAACCCGTTCTACAGTAACATCCGGGGTTCGGCGTTTCCCTTTCACCACAGGCGCGTGGCATGTGCTTTCGGAAGCCCTGCTTCCAGAATCTTGTTGACAACCGCACCGATGTCGTAAGGAATGAATTTGACTTCAATATGATAATTCACCGTGTCCCAGATCACATATTTTGCATTGTTGTTGCCGTCCCGGGGCTGTCCCACACTGCCGATATTGATAATATATTTTTTTTGTTCATAAAGAAAGGTGATGCCCCTGTTGATGGGACTGCGGTTGATGTTCTTCCCGTCAAAACCGATGACTTCCAGCTCATGGGTATGACCGACAAAGCAGATTTTTTCATCCATTTCCCTGAATGCAGAGACGAGCATTTCATCCGTCACCTGAAACAGGTAAGTTGTCGGCGAATCCGGCGGAAAACCGTGAACAAAACGAAGATTGTCCGACACCATGAACGGCTTCATTTTGCATATATGATTGATGGCTTCATTCGAGAGCAGCGCAATGGTATTCTGCAAAGACTGCCGGGCAACCGGGTTAAAGCATTTCAAATGACCCCGGTCTGTTACGGTCAGTTCGTGATTTCCCATAACAGAGGGAATATTCCGCTCCCGAATGGTTCGGATCACCGCGTCCGGCTCGGGACCGTAACCGATATTGTCTCCCAGACTCATAATGGCGTCAACATTGGAGTGATCTATATCTGCCAAGACTTCCCGAAACGCTTCCATGTTGCCGTGAATATCTGAAATAACAGCAATTTTCATAAGTTGAAACCTGAGAGCCGGAAATTCGGAAAACTCATCCGATGTGCTTTCTTTGATTTCCGATTCGGACTGCCCCTTTGCTTGAAAAAAGAATATACAGAAAAACTGTATAACAGATAATTGCACAAACTGCAAAAAAATGAAAATAAACACCGAGCGGCGCCAAACATAACACAATAATCCAGTGAAACAAAATTGTTCCTTTTGAATGCAGGCGGATGGGAAAATCTTCATACCGGCATATCACGGCAAGCCCGCTGAGATTCCATCCGTACAAAGATGCAAAAGAATGCAGTTTCAAAAGAAATTCCGATGCCGCCGGCGTATAATATTCGGGGAAAAATTCCAATATGATATAGCCGATGCCGGTCACAGCCGTGAACAGGAGAAATCCCATGCCTGATATTAAAAAGCTTTTCTGCTGAATGTGAATGCCAAGGTCGGCAAACAGACAGAAAATCATGATAACTGCCGTGAAAAGCACGCAGGTCACAATCAACTGCATCGTGAGTTTTTCAAAAAGAATGAATAAAAAAAAGATGATAACGCCGAGATTCACGGTCCAGAATCCGATGTTTTTCAGGACGCGGGTAAGGGGTCTGACATCATCTTTCATAAATGAAAACATCAGCGACATGGTGATAAGCGAAAGCGGAAACGAAAATCCGAGAAAAAAAGTATCCAATTTCAGTTTGGGAAAAGATACAATTTTCAGGTATTCGTTATTCAAAATCACGCCGCAGGAGATGACCAGACCGATGGAAAGACACAGCAGCGATGCCTGATGAAATTTCCGTTCGACCGGCACAGATGATCTGAAAAAATCTCCCGGAAAAAGAGAAAATTTCCGGATTCTCACGCTTTCCACAATCACGGCAAGCGCCAGCGAAATCACCATTGCCGGAATATAAATTTTCAAAAATGCCAGCGCGGCATAAATGACCGCCAGCACGCAGAAAACCATTACCTTTTTGGAAGCATCAGTCTGATGTTCCGTGAAATAAAGAATAATAGTTCCGCCGCTGCACAGATTGAAAAGGAAGATGTGCAGGCGCTCAAAATTGTGCGTCATTCCTTCCGGCACAAAGAGATGCAGGAATCCGAAAAACAACGCCGATGACATCAAAGCCATCAGAACCGATCTGAATGTGACTGTCATATCAACCTCTTGTGTGTTTCAGGTTGCAGGTTACATCTTTGAATTTCTGTAAATCTTAAACCGTGATGTTCCGAATATCTTCCTCGCTCAAGCCGGTTACTTTGGCTATCAGGTGAATATCCGTGTTCTCCTTTTTCAGATTCCGTGCAATTTCGATTTTTCCCTCTG
>DZCT01000270.1:2408-7046 GCA_022736535.1 Desulfatirhabdium butyrativorans
CTTTTCCCTCTGCTTTTCCCTCTGCTTTTCCCTCTGCTTTTCCCTCTGCTTTTCCCTCTGCTTTTCCTTCGGCTATGCCTTGTTTCCACCCGTCTTTTCTGGCTTTTTCCAGAGAACCCTTCTGAAGCCATATAAAATCTCTGCGTTTGTGCTGAATCTCCAGTTCATCCTCGCTTAATCCTGCCGTGTTTGCAATCTGAAAAGCCCTGTCAATCGGCTTTTCATTCAGTGATTCCGGTACATATTCAAGACTGCCCGCGTTTTTGATAAAATAAATCCACTTGTCGGTTATGCTGTCAAGTTCATCTTCTTTCTTTTTGAATTTGGGCAGTTCTATAAAAATCAGTTCAATATCGTCGCTGTATGTTATCAGCGTTTCTTTTTCAATCAGTCGGAAATATGTTACAACCTGTTCAATATCCTCAAACATCTTGAAATCGGTTACGGTCAGGGCAATGACCGGCTCAAGTCCGGCAAATGCCTCCGCCTTGTGAAGCTGCATGGAATATGATTTTGCCGCATTGTACAGCACCCGCTTTTCAAAACCTTCCACATTCAGCACCTGCATCTCGACAATCACACGGCGGCTGTCTGAAAGCACCGCTTTCACGTCAACATAAGTATCTTTCATTCCCTTAATCATCGGAATCTGATAGGGATCCACAATCGTGAGGTCGCGGATTTCGGCACCGTCTGCAAAATCAATCACCGCATTGAGAAAGCTGATGAGAATATCTTTTGATTCCTCGGATCCGAAAACCTTTTTGAACGCATAGTCGGTTCTGACATCCAAAAAACGCATATTTTCCTCCTTGACACACACTTTATAAGCAGACAGCGTAATTATCGAATCACTGTTGAACACTGTTGAACGTACTCATCTGCAATTCTTTATTGGAGAAGGAGATTCTTCGCTCCGCTCAGAATGACACGGTGTCTGCTCAGAATGACACAGTGTAATAAAATGTCACCCTGAACGCAGTGAAGGGTCTCAGTGCGGAACGGGTGAGATTCTTCGCTCCGCTCAGAATGACACGGTGTCTGCTCAGAATGACAGGAATAAGATTCAATTATCGCCCAAGCAGATGCGACAGCGCGCCCTCAAGGTCCGGATTTCGGAATCTGTAACCGCTTTTCAGAAGCTTTTCCGGCAGAACCCGCGTGCTTGAAAGCAGCACTTCCCTGCCCATTTCTCCGAAAGCCAATTTGACGGCTGTTTCAGGTACGGAAAACGCGGTGGGGCGCGCCAGAACTTTTCCCAGCGTTTCCACAAATTGCTGATTGCTGACCGGATTCGGGGATACCACATTGACAGGTCCCTCCAATCGCTCATTCAATACAGCATGATAAGCCGCGCCGATCACATCGTCTATTCCCACCCAGCTCATAAACTGACTGCCTGAGCCGATTTTCCCGCCGATACCGGCCTGAAAAAACGGCAAAAATCTTGCCAATGCCCCGCCTGCCGGCGTGAGCGCGATGCCGATTCTCAGAAAAACGACCCGGATGCCTTTTCTGACCGCAGGCTCGGCAGCTTTTTCCCATTCATAGCAGACTGTTGAAATGAAATCATTGCCGGGACTGTCTTTTTCCGTAAGGGACCAGGCATTCCGATTGCCGTAATATCCGATAGCGGAAGCGCATATCAGCGCACGGGGACGCGGATCAAGTTCAGCCGCCGTCTTAGCGATGAGGGCTGTGCCTTTGATACGGCTTTCAATGATTTTTTCTTTTTTTTTCTTTGTCCATCTGCCTTCGCCGATGTGTTCGCCCGCAAGATGAATGATGACATCTGTTCCCGCGATGTCCTTCGGCTCAAGATAAGCGGAAAGCGGATCCCAGAACACTTCGTCTTTTTCCGGGAAAGGTCCCCGCCTGACCAAGCGGAACACACGATGCCCGCCGGTGGTCAGAAAGGGAATCAGCGCAGACCCGACCACGCCGCCGGCGCCTGAAACCAGAATATTTAAAGGCTGCCTGTTATTTGGCGACAGATGCGCTGTCATATCGTGAGCCAGCGTGTTGTGGCGATAGGCAAAAATGCGCTCCAATTTTTTTTGTACAGCGTTGCCGGCAAAAAAATTTCCGAAAGGATAAAAACGCAGGGCATAATCAATGCGGTCTTCCATCATGCAGGCATTTTTTTCAAGAGGTTCAAAGCGATGGGTGTGAATCCAGCGCGCCAGCGGTCCTTTGACCTGCATATCCCTGAAAAGCCGGTTTTCTTCATAATCCGTATGCGCTGCAACCCATTGAAACGGAACGGGACCCGCTTTCATCTTCAGCACCGCTCTTGCCCCCTGTGCAATTCCGCCTTTTCTTTCAATCACCTGTATCGGGTCCCATGGCGGACTCAGCCTTTCCAGCGCGCCGGGTCGAGAATGCCACTTGAAAACCGCTTCAACCGGCGCGTCAATGCGGGAACGCCTGACAAATATGTCTTCTTTATTCATAACCGCACGCTTTTTTTATCCTTTTCTGTCATAATTCTGTCACAGAAACCATGCTCTTTCTTATCTGAATTTATAAAATTAACAACTTTTTTAAACAAATTCAATGAAAATATGAGTCAGCGCCCTGAATTATTTTCAGTATCATATTCCGCTGTTTTGAAAGCTTTCCCCCGGAGGGAAAAACTTAATTCTTATTATAATGGAACAGAATCGCTTGAAACTTTCTTTGCACTCTGCTATTCAGATAAAATATCAATGTGAATGAAAGGTCGGATTCGGAATTTGACAACTTTTGAAAAGTTATCAAATTTTATTTTTACACTGCATGTTTTCATAACCGTAGGAGTTAGGCAGTTGCGGTTCTCGTTCCCACGCTCCGCGCGGGAACGTCCCGGAGGTCGCCTTTACAAACTAAGTTTCTTTAAGAAACTTAGTTTGTTGAAATACGGACGCGGAGCGTGGGAACAAGATCAACTGCGTAACTCGTAAACCGGATGTTTTTATGCAATCTGATTTTTTTGGTTCTTCAATGAATTTTGCGGATTTTTGCAGGGACAACCCCCTTCGGCTGTCCTGTTCACAGGAGGGTAAGCACAGGGGCTTACCCCTACGGCCGATATTTCCGCAAAAATCATTGAAGAATCATTTTTTTAACTTTTAATTAACATTACCCGTTTAATCTGAATCGCAGACAATATAAATTCCTGACGGATAAATCCCTCAGGCAAACTCGGGGACCTAAGGCTCCCCGCTTTTTTTATGAATCCGGGGGTTTTATCTATTCTTAGTCTGGGCGACCGGAAATTATAACTTGGAAATTATTATGACATTACTTATTATTTACCTTTCAGCGACCCTGCTGTTTTCGTTTTTGTGTTCGATTTCAGAAGCCGTGCTGCTGAGTGTGACGCCGCCTTATATTATCGCATTGGAACAAAAGGGAAAAAAGTCCGGCAAACTCCTGCGTAAATTGAAAGATGATATAAACTCGCCTCTTTCGGCAATCCTGACACTGAACACTTTTGCAAATACCTTCGGCGCTGCCGGCGTGGGGGTGCAGGCGGCAGCGGTATTCGGCAGTGATTATATCGGCGCCGCATCGGGCATTCTGACCATGCTGATTCTGATTTTTTCTGAAATTATGCCGAAAACTATCGGCGCAACCTACTGGCGTTATCTTGCCCCGCTGGTCGCCCGTTTTCTCAGATATTTGGTGCTGATTTTATACCCTTTTGTCCTGCTTTCACGGCTTCTGACAAGAGGACTTTCAAATGCTTCGCCCCTGAAAGGTTTCAGCAGGGAAGAGTTCGCGGCAATGGCGGATTTGGGCGCAAAAGAGGGACAGTTGGCGGTAAAAGAATCCCGTATTCTGAAAAATCTTTTCCGTTTCCGCTCCTCAACCGTAAAAGATATTATGACCCCGCGTACCGTGGTGTTTGCATTGCAGGAAAATATGACCATTGCCGAATTTTTTGAAAAGCATAATCAGACGCCCTTTTCCCGCATTCCCATCTACAACCTGGATCGGGATGACATCACCGGTTTTGTGCTGAAAGATGACATTCTTTTAGCGCAGGCACGGGATTTGAACAATTCACGGCTTCATGAGTTCAAACGGGAAATCAAAGCGCTTCCCTCAGCGCATTTTCTTTCAGAACTCCTTGAATTTCTGCTTGATTCCCGTTCCCATATTGTGCTGGTTGTGGATGAATACGGCGGCATGGAAGGCATTGTGACGCTGGAGGATGTGGTGGAAACGCTGCTGGGACTTGAAATTGTTGATGAAGCAGACAAAACCGTTGACATGCAGGTATTGGCGCGCAGCCTGTGGGAAAAACGGGCCCGGCGCATCGGACTGCTTCAGGACGAGAATCTTCAGCAGCAGCCTGACAACAGGTCTGATAATGCGGACAGCAACATCGCAAATGAAATCATCTCCGATGTCGAGCCGGAGGAGCATCCGGAACAGAATCCTTAAAACCTGTAACCTGTAACCTGTTACAGGTTACCCGTTACAGGTTACATTGACAGAATTTGTATTTATAATTACATTAATCTTTTTATCAGACATTCGCGCTGATGAATTTCTCTTTCCAACGCTCCGCGTCAATGCCGTCAAGTTAAGAGCGCCGTGCCCCCCCGGAATCCCCCCTTGAGGGGGGCAGGGGGGTGTCTGCGAGGGGGT
>DZCT01000271.1 GCA_022736535.1 Desulfatirhabdium butyrativorans
CGGTAGTGGTGTAGAATAGGTGATTTCGGGGTGTCATTCTGAGCGTAGCGAAGAATCTCTTTTTCTATAATACACTGTTATAATAAAAGATTCTTCGCTGCGCTCAGAATGACAGGGACAGGGTTCGTCACCTCTTCTACACCACTACCCAAAATTTTTACCCGTAAGTTTAGCTTCAACTGCTTGGCTTGCCTGATTCACAGTTTCACCGATAGCGCCAGCGGCAAGATTCGCAGATACACCACCTAAAAAACCGACGGCAGCTCCGGCTCCAAATGTAGCAGCACTTACAGCACCTGTAATTGCTCCGCTTGCTGCTACACCGACAATGCTTCCAACACTAATATTATCTGAAGTAGCACAATAGATAGCAGTATTTATCGCAGCACCAATCGCAGCACCAATAACGATATGTGCTAATTTTCCGTCCTTATCAACATAGTTAAGTGGTTTATTTAGTGAATAACTGTATGGATTAAGGGATTGTGAAGACTTGATTAGTCTATTTAGGTCATCAAGACATACCAGAGTATCTGTTGAAATAAAACAATTTCGTAAAGAATAATAATACCTCGCCTCAAAATACTGCAAGCCGCTTTCCTTATCCCGCTCCTTGCCCGTAAACCTGTAGTCTGTCCGGGCAAGCTTCTGATGTTCAAGTCTCGGGCTGCCGTAAGGATAATTCACCATCTGCTCGGTAACCTCGGCATTGCCCGAAAGGCTCATAGCGGTTGACCCCAGATGGTCGTGCAGATAAAAGGCAGACGGCATCAGGGCAGCGGCAGAATCCGCAATACCTTCAGCCCGTGCAATCCGGCTGGTTCCGGCATAGACATATTTCATCAGCTTTCCGTCACGGATTTCGCAAAACTTGTCAATATACAGCGCCTCTGTTTTTGAACCGTCTGCTGAATTGCTCACACTTTTCTTTTTCCGGGTGTCGGTGTAGTCATAGATATACGATGCCGTTTTTGTTCCCTCTGTCAAGGCGACCAGCCGGTCTTTGTAATCCCATGACAATGCCATGCCTCTGTCTGTCGTCATGTTGCCGTTATCATCATAAGTAAAACTCATGGGACCGTCGGCTCCCTTCTGCGTTCCGGTAATGGCATGGGGACCCGGATCATCGCCCGCATTTCTCCCGACACGGTTTTGCGTTCCGACTCTGCCGCCGCTGCTCATTGCGCCCAAATCCATGAGCGGATCAGGAACGATGAGCGAGGCGTTTTTGCTGACCATATTGCCGATGCGGTCGTAGCGATAGCTGATTGCGCCGTAAATCGTGGAATTTGCCGCCTGCGTGAGACGATACAGCGAGTCATAGACAAAAGACTGCGTGGCATTGAATTTCCGGGCAGTATCCGAGGGAATACCCAATTCCGCACCGATAGCATCTAAAACTGGATTGCCCCTGTTGTCCGTGATTTCCGTAATATCGGAAACCGTGTCATAAGTATAAGTCAAATCCTGAAGCGCAAGACTATCCTTTGAGCGGACTGTTTTCAGGCGGCTTAACCGCAGGCGTGAGTCATAAGCATAAGTCGTTGCCGTGCCGCAGGCAAGCTTCAGCAGGGCATTCTGTCCCGCAGGATTGTAGTCATAGCTGTCAATGACATTCGGAACGGATTCGAGCAGTCCCCTGTTGTTATAACTATATGAAATATAGGACTGATCCGGATAGATCAGCTTGCTCACCCGATCCATGGAATCGTATTCCATTCCGGCATAAAAATTCTCAAGCGCATCGTTATTGACGATTCGCTTCATCAC
Organism: Desulfatirhabdium butyrativorans; assembly: GCA_022736535.1. Classification (GTDB taxonomy): domain Bacteria; phylum Desulfobacterota; class Desulfobacteria; order Desulfobacterales; family JAIFKL01; genus JAIFKL01. Next base: position 1,771 of record DZCT01000271.1, read on the forward strand.
CCATTCAACCCGTCCCCGCTCGTCATAAGAATTATGCTCTTCGCCGGACTGGTCTTTGACATAAGACAGAAAACCTTTGGTGTTCCGAGCTGTAATGCCTGTCCCTGCCTGTCCGGGATTCTCAAACGGCGGATCACATCAGCGACATCGGTTTTGCCGTCTTTGTTCAGATCATAAGCTGAATAAAATACCTCGCTTAAAACAGAATCGCTCACCGCTGCTGCCGGGTCGCTCTGAATATTTTCCACCGCAAGGGGACCGAAAGGTTCATCATAGTGATAGGTTACATCTGCTTCGCTTTTTCCCTGCCCGTAGTATTCGGCAGTCAGACGATTCACGCCGTCATAAGTGTATTCAATGACTTGCCCCTTGGCGTCTGTGGTTTTAACGAGATTTCCGGCATCGTCATAGATGTAGTACATCTTGCCCCGATCCGGGTCATTCATAAAAGTCTTTCTTTTGAGACCGTCATATTGGATAATCTTCTGATTTCCCTGTGAATCCGTATAAGCGGTCAGATTGTCCAGAATATCATAGCTGTAAGTTGTTTTCCATTCCGTAGGACTGCTTAACGCCTCGCCCGAATCACTCAGTTTGACAATTTCAAATACCTGCCGGAGCCTGCCTTTTCCGTCTTTGTCCTGCAAACCGTCTTCAACATACCGCATCCCGCAGCCGACATGCAGAGAATCGCTTCGGGTCTGTTCTTCATCCTGAACCGTTTTGGACAAAGGTTTGTAAGCCGTGAGCGAATAGCTTTTATCGGGCTGAACCGCCTTAATCTCCCGCGCCAGCGCATCATAAAAATGTTCGGTAAACCCCACTCCCTCTGTTAAAGGAGTTGTAAAATCAAGGGTTCCGGTCTCAAAATAGGGGAGATATTTCTTCCTCGGCTGCTGGCGGGCGTTGAACTGAACCGTGTCGCTGACCACAATCTGCCCCGGGTTTTCGCCTTCGGAGCGAGTCATAATCTTTCTGCTTAATCCGTCATAAAAAGTCCGGGAGCTTAAAAATCCGTCGCTGCTTTGGTCCCGCTGCCGGGTTTCCACCCAATTGATGAGCTTTCCGCCGCCCAATTCATGCGCCAGAACGTAGTCGTATTCAAGGGTATGCCCGGTATCCGGCGGTTTTGTAATCGAGGTCAGACGCCCGAAAGTATCGTAAGCGTAACTTGAGGTATGTCCGTTAAAATCTGTCGAAGCCGTCATCACCCCGAAGCCGCAGTCATAGCTCGCGGACATGACTAACTCACTGTTTCCGGTATGAATGGTTTCTCTGACCGGAAAAGTATGAAAAGTGTCGTCGTAAAGCAATTCCCGCCAGTGTCCGGGCTGCGCCGGATAAAGCGGATCATAAGTGGCAATGATATTTCCGTATTCGTCATAGTCATTTCGGCCAGAGAGCGCATAATGATCCCCGCTGATCCAGTCTTCGCTTCGGGTCAGATTGCCTTTGCTCACTGCGCCGAGGCTTGAATTTCCGTCATAGTAATGCCGTGTTTTTGCAAATACAGCTCCGTTTTCGTCTGTAGTCTTGCTTTCAACCGCTTTATCCAATATCCATAGGGCATTGCCAGACGGGTATGCGGCAGTGTAAGTCGTCTGGGTGATTCGCTCGTCATCCCATCCGGCATCCATTCTGCCGTATTCGGTCTCTTTGGTCATATTGCCGTAATTGTCATAAGCAAATTCCCATTTCAACTGAACCGGGGTTCCGCTGCCTTTTTCCAGAATATCCCGTGTTTTTGCCTTCTGATAGGGAAAAGTGACTTTGCGGATGTCGCCGCCGGCTCCGGAGCCGAGAATACGGGTTCCATATAGGTAGTTTTCACGGTAAAACACTTCTCCGGCAGAAGCCCGGGCTTCCAATGCCAGCGGCTTTCCCTTCAGAGATTTCTGAACATCTCCGGTGTCAAACTGATATGCCATGAACAGATCAGGCGCAGACACATCGCCGGTTTCTTTTTTCTCTGCCTGTGCAAAACCCCGAAATTCTTTTTCATTGCCGTCATAGTAGCCGTCATGGTAGTAAAACTCGGTGGTATAAGTGTTCAGACCGTCGTCGTTTTCCACTTTTGCCACTACCGGAACCGGAAACGGCACGCTTTTTGACCAAGGCTTTCCCGCGTCCCGGTCCCGAATCATGTCTTCCACGCTGGAACGATAAGAAATTGTCGTTGTCTTACCAATGCCGTTGGTGATGGTTTTCAACTGATAGGGCTGTTCGCCCGGCGCAAAATCCAAATAGGCAAAGGTCTGATCCCCGCCCCCGGGATGAGTATTCCATAAAATATCTGTAGAACCGTTTCCGTTCATATCTGCCTGACGGAACACGGTAAAAGAATCCGTATAAGGCGCAGAAACCTTGAAAGGCTCGGCAAAACGTCCCACAGCAGGCGATTCAGGGTGAAGTCCGAGATTGATCCACACGAAAACCTGCCCGGTTCCCACATACAGCGCATCGCTCATGCCGTCGCCGTTGACATCGGCAATGAGCAGACGGCTTTCATCGCTCACGCCAAAGGGCGGATTCGACATGCTCACGGCAGTTCCAAATTCGCCGAAGCCTTTGCCGGGATAATACGAACACAGATCATTTTGAATCCACAGCAAATCCTGAATCCGGTCCCCGTTCATGTCTGCCAGCCGCACGTATGAACGGTCAAACTGAAGATTGGCGTTGGGTAAAGCAGGCGTGAAGGCATTGCTCCATCTGCCGCTTTTCAGATTCAGCCAGACCATACTGCCGGAAAGCCCTGTCTGCATGACATCCGTGCGTTTGTCGTTGTTCAGATCAACCGGTCTGACATTTTTATCCTGAAAATTGAATCCCGCATTGGCAATCAAGCCCCCGGATTCCCATTTAAATTCCATGTCCGTATTTTTGATACGGTAGAACTGCATATCTGTGCCGAACAAATCCAAGAGATCGGTTCTGCCGTCGCTGTCCATGTCCGCTAACTGCGTGGAATCCGCGCTGAGATAAATCAGCTTTGAAGATGAAGTCATGCCGGCTTTTTCAGACCATCGGACGGTTCCGGCGCTGTCGGGTCCCATATTGAGATAATAGTCATGGATCACATCATTGGTGTCTAAAATATCCGGCAAACCGTCTGCATTCAGGTCAATCAGATCAATGTTGCCGTCGTTCAGGCTGAGTTTGGGCGCAGAAGGCATATCAGCCGGGACTGCGGATGCGCCCTGAAACCGAGTGTATGCAAACCGCGCCGGGGGCAGCGAACTGATGCCGTCTCTGCCGACCTGCGTAACGCTGGCAAGCAGCGAAAGCGGCTGAAAATCATCGGTAGTTTCATAAGTCAAGTGGTAGGAGCGGATTGCCTCATTTCCTGCTTTCATATAAATTGCTTTGCAGCGATATGCGGTTCTCAGTTCATATCCGGGGCGGTAATCCGTAAGAATATCGGGACGGGGTTCATAGTCAAAGGCAATCGTCATCGTGCCGTTATACTGAATTTTGGCGCAGTACAACTGAAAGCCCGCATCTTTTTTCTCATAGAAGAACTGAATCGTGTTGCCGTTGGTATCGCTCATGTCTTCAAGAAGCCATAAGAAAATTCTGCCGGAGTCATCCTGAATCCGTGCGCCTGCGGTCATGCCGAAGCGGAGAACCGTGCCGTCTTTGCGGGTTCCTGTCCACCCGCCTGCGGAGCGGGCAAATTTTACGAAACTGCCTTCGTTTTCGCAACGGAATGAGCCGTCGGCAAGGGGAACTAATTCTTCGCCGTCGGAAAAGACAAAGGTATCAAATTCATCCGCTTCGTCGGTCTCTCCGTCTTTGTCATTGTCTGTGCCGTCTTTGTCAGGAAAATCGGTATAATAGGGCAGTCCTTTGTCTGTCTGTCTCTGAATATAGGGAATGTCTGATTTCCATCCCAGACCGAAGATGCCGTTGCCGTTGCCGCTGTTGTATGTCAGCGAGAGTTCAGGCGCAAAACCGGCTCTCCCCGGCGGCGTTTTAAGGGGAATTCTGTAGGGCGCAGTGCCGGAATTTAACTGAGGTTCAAAGGATTCTCCCAGCCCTTCGATAGACCCGGGACCCGAAGGAAGGGATAAGACGCTGGGTTTTACGCCGGATTTGTCAACGCCGGCAAAAGCAATGTTTGAAATCAGCAGTAATAAGATTAAAAAAACTGAGCGTTTCATATCTATTCCTCCGTAACCTATTCAAGAATAAGATTTTTTCTATTAATTAAGTGAATCAGGGTTCAAACAATTAGGCAGCCCAATTTTCAATCATCAGGTTTTCAATTCTTCCGAAATGCCCCTCATTGTTCGTAACTAATATGCAGTTATTTGAACATGCTGTTGCCGCAATAAAAATATCCGAATCAGAAATTATCCTGCCTTTGCTTTTAAGAGACGCTTTTATCTCTCCGAAATATTTTCCCGCGCTTTCATCAAAAGGGATAATCTTTATTTCGCTAAACAGTTCCTCGATTACATCAATATTTTCTTCCTTTTTAAGAGAATTATACGCTCCGAAATAAAGTTCTGCAACACTTATCGAAGAGATAGATACAGATTTTTTACCGGCTTGTTTTATTCTCCGGTCTATTGACGGATATTTGTTTTTAAGCCAATAAATAATAGACATTATCGGAAATAAGCGGCGAATCTCCCGCAAAGGCGCAGGCGCCGCAGAGCCGCTGAAAATTGCAGGCAGAGGCAGTATTTCTTTCTTTCCGCCTTTGCGCCCTCTGCGTCCTTTGCGAGAACCTTTTTTATTTCCGATAAAGTCTAATAATATCCGTATCAAGAAGAAATGTTTTCTTCATAACACAGCCTTTTCGGAACGGATATTTTTGGCACGCTCTGCATAAACCTGTGAAACAATTTCTTCTGCATCCCGATCATCCTGCCATTTCCCGCAGAATCGGCTCAGATCATTTTCCTGCTCTTCTTCTGTGTCAGTTCGGCGGCTTAACATTGCTTTAAAATTGGCAAAGATGATTTCTATCAGTTTGAACTGTTCTTCAAGGCTTAATTTATGAATCTCTCTTTCTATGTCTTTGTAAGAAAGTGATGATTTCTGCTTAGGCATATATGAAAATCCTTTGTTTTTATTCCAAACCCTGATTCATAATGGATTAAAGGAGTTGCCTGATTGCGGGTCAGCCGCAACAGTGCTAAAATTTCATTTCAGCACTCCGGATTTGGAAAGCTTGACACGAATCCTCCCCAATCCTTTAATCAAGTGAATCAGGGTTCAGACAATGTTCGGGATTGAAAAATTTTCAGG
>DZCT01000702.1 GCA_022736535.1 Desulfatirhabdium butyrativorans
CATGGGGGATGGGAATGCCGAACCCCGCCATGATCGCATCGCCGATGAATTTGTCTAACATCCCGCCTTCGTGCTGAATGCAGTCAACCATGATGGTGAAATATTCGTTGAGCAGAGAAACCGTTCCCTGCGCGCCGAGTTCCTCGGTCAGCGTGGTGAAACTGCGGATGTCGGAAAAAAGCACGGTGGCAACCGTGCTGCGGCCGCCGAGAACATCTTCGCCACCGGCTAAAAGCTGTTCGGCAATGCCCGCGTCCATATAGCGCGACATGGTTGATTTCATCCGCTTTTCATTGCTGATGTCTTCAATCATGAGCATGGATCCCATTTTCTTTTTCTCCACGCTGACTAACGGCAGAACTCCCATGTTTACAGATATTTTTTCGATTTTTGACTTGGGCTTCGCTTCTGTTTTTTCTTCCTTTGACTCGGGCTTTTCCGCCTCATACACGACGACTTCAATCTCAGCGCCCATGATTTCTTCTTTTGTCTGAGTTTCTCCGACCCGTTTCAGTTTTTCCAGTACCCAGACATTGGCGCCGGTAAAAAATTCCTCCGCTTTTTTATCCACTATCTTATCCGGGGTGACTTTCAGGATTCTCAGACCCGCGGCGTTGCAGGTGACGATTTTTCCATCCTCGATGGTGATCACGGCGTTCGACATGCTTTGCAGCATACTCTCGCTGCGGTTCTTCATATTTTGAACGTCATCAAAGAGTTTGGCGTTTTCCAGCGCGATGGAAACCTGCGCGGTGAAGGTTTTGAGACGGGCTTCGTCTTCTTCGGTAAAATGCCCCCGGCGCTTGTTGAGCAGCTGAATCACGCCGATGGTTTTGCCGTTTTTGTTGATGACCGGAACGCAGAGAATGGATTTGGTGAAATAGCCGGTTTTTTTGTCAAAACCCGGATTAAAGCGCAGATCCGCATACGCGTAGGGAATATTGATGGTTTGTTTGGATGTGAACACCGCGCCAGCAATGCCGGCATGATTCGGGAGCCGGATTTCCTGCGTGCCGAGACCCGCGGCGATTTTTGAAAACAGTTGGTTTGTTTTTTCATCATTCAGAAAAAGCGTGGAACGATCCGAATCCAGCATACGTGTGGCTTCAGCCATAACCTTTTCCAGAATTTTTCCCAGGTCAATTTCGGAGGTGATGTCTGCCACAACGTCTAAAAGTTCTTTTTCCCGTTTCCGGGCGATTTTCATCTGTTCCACGATCTGGGTGGTTTTCAGCGCGACCGCAGCCTGTGTCGTCATCGCGTCAAGAAGTTCGAGGTTTCCTTTGGTGAATTTTCCTTTCCGCTTGTTCAGCACCTGAGCAACCCCGATCACCTCGCCTTTGACTGTCTTGATAGGAGCGCACAGAATGGTTTTGGTCTTGTATCCGGTTTTCTCATCAATGGTGCGGTCAAAATGCTCATCTTTATACGCGTTATTGACAATAGCGCTTTCGCCGGTCTTAAACACATGACCTGCAACGCCTTTATCTGCCGCCATTCTGATCTCATGCTGAAAGTTTCCCCGGGCCACTCTGGAGTATAATTCACC
>DZCT01000703.1 GCA_022736535.1 Desulfatirhabdium butyrativorans
CATCTTCTATTTTTTTATCAGCGATCAAATCCTGCCTTTTCTCCATATTGACAGCTTCATCGAATCTCAACCAGACAACATACAGAAGTTATTTGGAATATGCTTTGCTGCGCCCGCATCTGTCCCGCCGTTTTTTTCCGCGCTCGTCACACTTGCCGTATTCGAGGGCGCATATATCACCGAAATTGTCCGAGCCGGTATTCAGTCCGTTGAAAAGGAACAGTGGGAGGCAGCCCGGGCCCTCGGATTTTCAAGATGGCAGCAACTGCGCTATATTATTTTGCCGCAGGCGGCGCAACTCATCCTCCCGCCCCTTTCCGGACAGTTTATCTCTCTGATAAAAGATTCTTCGGTAGTCTCAGTCATCTCGGTTCAGGAACTCACCTTCATGGGGACAGAACTGATGTCGGCAACCTTTTATACGATTGAGATATGGACGCTCATCACGCTGCTTTATCTGACGCTGACGCTGCCCTGTTCCCTGATTGCACAACGCATTGAAATTGCGATGTCCCGGCGGAGTCATGTCGCCCGCAGGCATGAACTGCGCTTTTGAAATACGATAGGAAGAAATATATTGACAGGGTAATTTAAACCTTCATCAAGGATTGAACATAATGGCAAAATTGAGTTTGGAAGAATGTAAAGAAGATATTTTGAACAAACTGAGGGAAGTCGGAGCAAAAGGTCTCCCCAAAAGCAAACTGACCGCCGGCGATTCCTCCAAAAAAAAGACGGAAGCCTTTAAAGACCTTGAAAAAAATCTCCAAATCGTAAACGTGGGGAGTGAATCAAGAACGAGATATGTTTTACAGGAATTCAACAAGCCGACGGAAATCACTTTTGACCTCATTGAAAAAAAAGCCGTTGGCAGCATAACGCTTGAAAATGCCTATGAGTTCATTGAGAAAAAAGCCGCAGGCAAGATGATGCTTTTCAGTCAGACCGCGCTTTTCAGCGATTTTCCTTCCTCAAAGAAAATCCAGAAAAAAACGATTGACTGGTTAGTAAAAGAAAAAAAGCTGTTAAATCTCAAGTACGGCAAGAATACCGTTTATCTGCATATTTCCGCCGTTCAGTCTTTTCTGCCTTCTGTTCAAACCGAGCCTGAGAAAAAAATGTCTCATCCCGAACTGAGCCGGGAACAGGTGTTTGCGGCATATCTCAAGGTCAAAGCCCGCACCGGTTTTTCAAATGTGGAAATTTATGAGCTTCAGCGGGAACTCGGCGTGGATATGGAGGCAGTAAAGACATTTCTCCTGGAGGAAAGCCGTCAGGGCAGAGCCGTGCTGAGTCTCGGCGATTGGTCTCTGTCTTCGGAGGAAACCCGCTCCGGCGTCATTGAGATTCAGGGAAACCGTTATCTGCTGGTGCGCTTAAATGAGACAGATGCGGATGGCAAAAGTGTTGCTAAAATTTCATTTTAGCACTCAGGAAAGGTGTAGAACGGGTTTATCTATTTTTACCTTGCCCGTTTTACTATGCTCAGATGCTAAAATTTCATTTTAGCACTCAGGAAAGGTGTAGAACGGGTTTATCTATTTT
>DZCT01000272.1 GCA_022736535.1 Desulfatirhabdium butyrativorans
AATTGACGGCTTCAAGTGGCCCATTGACACGCTCATCATCGCCACGAGCAACAACTCGGAATTTAACCGCTTTCTCGGCGAAAAAGAAGAAGCGCCCATTGTTGACAGATGCCGGATATGCTATGTCTCGCACAATACGAATTACAAGCTGCAAAAAGACCTCACGCTCTATGCCATCGGCAATGAAATCCGAACCACGCTGACCCGGCACAATCTGCATCAGGACCCCAATCTGAACCACGCCGCGTCTGTGGCAATTGTGCTGACCCGGCTGCCCCGGTCCGAAAAACTGACGCCCATTGAGACCTTGAAACTCGCTGCGGGCGAAGTTGCCGGAGAGAAAAGCATCAAAGCCCTGGCAGAAGTCATTGACACGCTCAGTCAGGACCCGGACATCACCAAGCGTTTCGGTCAGAAAGGGCTGGGACAGCGAAATATGGGCAGAGCCATTCAGTTGATGGTCGAGAGTTCTGAGACCAACGAAGGCGAATGTATGTTTGCCTACGATGTGTTCAAAGCGCTGGAACGCATCATCCTTGACTACGTGACCGACGCCAATGACAGGGTAAAGTATCTGGAAGACCTTAAAATCGCCAAAGGCATGTACCGGGAACGCATCATGACCGAGATGTTCAATGCCTATATGGACGAGCCTTACGCCATTCGGAAAGACGTGATGAATTATGTGAGCATGATTATCGGCATTGATGCGGAAAATCTGGGACCTGACAAGATGTGGAAATACAAGGACCCGCAGACCGGAGAACTCAAGGCGCTGAAGATTGACGAGCGTTATATCAAGAGCGTTGAGGAGCGTCTCGAACTCAAGACGCAGGAAAAGCGGGAAACTTTCAGGACTTCCATTCGGAAAATCTACGGGCAGAAAATTTCTGTTGACCCGAACTACGATTTCATGGACAATCTGGAATTGGTCAAAGCCGTGACGGATGTGCGTCTCAAATCCGACATTGCAGGCGCGGGAAGTCTGATCGGCGCATTGGCGAACCGCACCAATGAAGAGAATCAGAAGCTCTACGACCGCATGATCAACACCATGCTGACCAAACTCCGCTATTGCAGAACCTGCGCGCAGAAAACCATCGAATATTTCTGCACTCAGGAAGATGAGAAATAGGCGAGGGGGTGAGAGGTTCGGGGTTCGAGGTCCGGGGTGAAACCTCTGACCTCGAACCTCTGACCCCGAACCCCGTTTCACCTCGAGGAAAAAAAGATCATGAATCCCAAACGCCAGCAGATTTACGAAGCATTAAAAGCACAAGGGTTAAGCCCGGAACAGGAAGACAAGATTCTTGCAGAGCTGCATGACAGCGGCGACCATGATATTCCTGAAACTCCCGCTGAGAACGAGGTCCGGCTTCCCCTTCAAGTGCAAAATATTTATGACTATCACGACCTCTCCGTCTTGCAGTCCGTGCCGCGGCCCCGGATCAGCTATGACTTATGTATGCGTTCCATAGATGATCTGCTCGAACAGGACAAGCAGAGAGAAAAAGACGGATTCCCCCGAAAAATACGTGTGGGACGGCTCATCAAGCCCGGAAAAGGGGGCAAAGACAAAGTGGTTGTCGTTCCCAGCACGGTGGAAGAAAAATTTATTCATGACTCGATCAGACCTCCGGAAGAAGGCGAAGGCACGGGCGGCTCCGGAGAGGGCGAAGAAGGCGAAGTCATCGGCGAAGAGCCGGTGCGTCCCGAAGGCGGCGCCGGCGCGGGTCCCGGACAGGGCGAAGGCGGTCCCCATGAAATGGAGTCGAGCGCGTATGATCTGGGAAAAATTCTCACAGAAAAATTCGAGCTGCCCAATCTCAAAGACAAAGGCAAAAAACGCTCGCTCACCCGCTATACTTACGACATGACGGACAAGCATCGGGGCTTCGGGCAGATTTTGGATAAAAAAGCCACGATGCGGAGAATCCTTGAAACCAATATCACGCTGGGCAATGTGCCGGATGTCTCGGATATTGATCCGACAAAATTCCTGATTTCGCCTGCTGACAAAATTTATCGGATTCTCTCCCGTGAAAAAGATTACGAGTCTCAGGCAATGGTGTTTTTCCTCAGAGACTACTCCGGTTCCATGAGCGGCAAACCCACCGAACTCGTGGTTTCCCAGCATGTTCTGATTTACAGTTGGCTGCTGTATCAGTATGAAAAACAGGTGGAATCCCGTTTTATCCTTCATGACACCGATGCCAAAGAAGTTCCTGATTTTTATACATATTATAACTCAAAAGTCGCGGGCGGCACAAAAGTCGCATCCGCCTTTAAGTTAGTCAACGAAATTGTGAACAAGGAAAATCTGATTCAGGATTACAATATCTATGTGTTTCACGGAACTGACGGCGATGACTGGGACACCGAGGGAACAGAGGCGGTTCCCGAGATCAAAAAGATGCTGACTTATACCAGCAGAGTGGGAATCACGATTGCCGAACACGGCACAGGCTCCGGCGGCAGCGAGGTGGAGAAATATCTGAAAAAATCCGGGCTGCTCACGGAAAAGCCCGATCTGATCCGTCTTGATGTTATGGGCAAAGACGCAGACGAGCCGCGGCTGATTGAAGGCATCAAGAAGCTTATTTCGTAATGGGGTTCGAGGTGAGGGGTTCGGGGTGAGGGGCAGGCCGGCGGCCGTGTCTCTACATCGGACGCTGAGGTAGGGTGGGCATGAAATGCCCACCGAATCATCGGACCGCAGCCATAAGTTGGGCTTCGCAAGCTCAGCCCAACCTACAATCTCCGGAGCGTCCGGGGGGAACGAAAATAAAGGGGAAAATTCATCGGAGCAAAACAATGGAACTCATTGATCAGCATACTAAAAAGATTATGGAAGGGTGCAAGGACAGAGCGCGGGACATGGGGCTGCGCTTTCAGGATGAGACGCTTGAGTATATTGTGACCAACCGGGACCTGCTGGAACTTTCGCCGAAAGTCATGATTCCCACGCTGTATGACTACTGGGTGCATGATGTGGAAGTCCTGAAAGAAAAAGGAAAATACGAACTTTACCCCGGCAATCCTTATGAAACTGTCATCAACACCCGGCCCGCCATCTCCTTTTACAATGACAATAATCCGGACTGGCTCAATGTGATGATTTTTTATCATGTTATCGGTCACATTGACTTTTTTCAGAACAATCTGTTTTTCCGCCACACATGGGATTATGATTTCACCGGGCAGGCATTGTCGGACAAGCGGCTCATTGCCCGGCTCCGGGCGGAAAAAGGCAGATGGGTGGATTATGTCATAGAGTTTTCACGAGGTATAGACAATCTGGTCGGATACTATGACGAACTCTCCGCGTTTCATCTGCCCCCGGCAACGAGCGAGTCCAAACGCCTTGATTTCTACTTTGATGTATTTCTTCAGTCGGAAAAAAAGCTGAATACCACAGAATATGTTAAAGAAATCGAGAGATATAACGAATGTCTCAGAGAATACGGAGACATGGGAGAAAAGACCTTTTTCGGAGAGGTAGAGATAAAATATCCCGAATTTGACGCGGTGTTCAAAAAAAGCCTTGAAAAGAAATCCGAACACCGAAGAGATCTGCTTCAATATCTCATGGAACATTCTGATTTTCTGAATAAAGAAGAAAACAAATGGATGAAGTCGGTGATGCAGGTGGTGCGGAAAACATCGCTGTTTTTTCAGCCTCAGATTCGGACCAAAATCATGAATGAAGGCTGGGCAAGCTATTGGCATGAAACGCTTTTTATGAATGACGACCGCATCAGGGGGCATGAGGTGGATTTTGCCCGCATCAACGCCGGCGTGACCTCCATGCCCCGTGTCGGGCTGAACCCTTATGCGCTGGGAATGCGGCTGTTTTACTATCTTGAGGAATTGGGCGACAAAGGCAAATATTCTTTTGAATTTCGGAAGGTTTTAGACGAGCATCAGCGGGAACAGTTTGATGCGGAAGCCGGAAAAGGAAAAGAACTGATCTTCAAGGTTCGTGAAAATTTCTCCGATTTTCTCTTTATCAACACCCTTGCGGATCAGGATTTTGTCACCAAAAACAATCTCTTTGTGGTGGGACAGCGGCTCAACGAGCAGAAAATGGTCTGGGAGTATTATGTCAGAAGCCGGAAAGCCGAAGACTACCGCCGGATGCTCTTGGATGCGCTCTATCATCCCCCGTATATTGAAGTGAACACAAAGAAAAATCTCGGCAAAACCCTGTATCTTGTTCATAATTTTGAGGAAAAGCCGCTGGTGAAAGAATTTGTCGCCAATACCATGATGGGGATAGAATATCTCTGGGGCTGGCCCGTTCAGTTGGAAACCAGTGAAGTCATGTCAATTTCTCCGCCCAAAGGTCCGCAGGAGGAATATAAAGAACCGGAAGTCAAATGGCAGCGGGTGGTTTATATCATGGAAAACAAGAAGCTGACCCGGAAAATTATATGAGGCGAGAAACTTTATCTCTCGCAAAGGTACCAAAGGAAGAAAGCTTTTTATAAAAAAATCTTTGCGTTCTTTGCGGGCTTTGCGAGAAACTGTTTATTATCTCTCGCAAAGGCGCAAAGGGCGCAAAGGAAAGCTTTTTATAAAAAAATCTTTGCGTTCTTTGCGGGCTTTGCGAGAAACTTTTCATTAAAAAATACTTCGGTTGAGCAACTGCGGGAAATCCGTAAAAATTCCTGTTGCCCCGGCTTCGGCATAAGCCCGCGCGGCTGCCGGATCATTCACCGTCCAGATATTCACATAAAAGCCTTTTTCCCGCAGAAGTGAAATCTGCACCGGACGGATAATATCTGCAAGGGAATGACAGGCTTGCGCGTCTAATTCCCTCAGCAGTCCGACGGGATCGGGGCGGGGAATTTCCGTCAGCACGGCAGTGGAAATTTCAGGACACAGGGATTTGCTCTGCCAGAGATAGTCATACTTAAATGAGGAAATGAGAACCTGATCGCTCATGTCTGATGCTTTGACAAGTGCGAGAACTTTTTCCACGACTGCCCCGTCCCCCGGAAGACCGCTCAAATCTTTGATTTCCACATTGATTTTAAAATTCATATCCCGTGTGAACGCCAGCGCGTCCTTCAGCAGCAGCACAGGCAATTTTCCGAAATGCAAATCCTTTTCTGACAGGCATCCGGCGGCAATCTGACCGAAAGGATCGCTTTCCGCAAACCATGAGCCGAAGTCAAGCGTCCGGAGTTCCGCGAGCGAAAACATATAAACAAGCCATGGTTTTCTTTGGGAAAACGCTGCTTTTTTCTGCACGTCCGATGTTCGGGACAATGTTTCATCGTGAATCACGACCGGAACGCCGTCGGCAGTCAGTTGAACGTCAATTTCCCAAGCATCCGCGCCGAAGTCAAGCGATTTCTGTGCCGCCGGAAGCGTGTTTTCAGGCGCAAGCGAGCGTGCGCCCCGATGAGCAATAATGATCGGATAGTTTTTGAATGTAAAGAACATTTGTTTTTTATAGAGCAAGCATACATTCCACGATTAGCCGGAAATCACCGTTCCCGCTTTGATAAGCATTTGGGATTTGACGGGATTTTTTATCACCACATTGCCTTTCAGCTTGACGCCGCGTTCAAAACGCACATCGCCTTCAATGAGCAGCGATTCGCATTCTGTCAGCGACGGCACGCCCTCGCTGAACCGCTCGTCAAAATCGTCAATCTTTCCGTAATAATTCGGATCAAGATTTATCTTTACTCTGTCTGAACGTCTGTCCGGATTCAGCAGCAGCCTGTCTTCCGAGAATAAAAAATAATCCGAGCGTACCAGCAAAAGATCGCTGCACTTTTTTACCGGAAAAAAACGGCTGCGGGGAACTCTGATAGCCGCCGCGCCTTCAAAAAGCGATATTGCCGCGCCCATTGCGGTTTCTATCTGAAAAACCCTCGGACTTTCTTTATCACGCGGGTCAATATTTTTGGGATTTAAAATCATGGGCAGGCGGACGGTTTTCTGTTCCGCAATCAGTTCTTTCAAAAATTTCAGGTTGATCCAGAGATTGTTGGTGTTAAAAAATCTGTAACGGCTGATGTCCCTGAACGCGTCTTTTTCCGCTTCATGACATTGCGCGGATTCCCGTAGCATCAGACGTCCCTCAGCTTTATATCTCGCCAGATGCCCGCCTTTGGCGTCTGCGGGGGTCCGCTCCGCCACTTCCATCATAAAAGGCAGTTTGTTTTCGGCAAACCAGCCCAGCAATGAGGCATCCACCGACGCGCCCAGATTGTCCGAATTGGAGATAAAAGCATATCGGATGCCCGCATCTGAGAGCCGATCAATCATACCGGAAGTGAAGAGCGCCGTGTAAATATCTCCATGTCCAGGGGGATTCCATTCCAATTCCGGGTTTAGGGGACACACAGGAGGCGAAAAATTTTTTCGCAGGATTTTCGGGAATTTGTGCTGAAGAAAGGTCATCGGAAACTCGGGCGGGTTTATTTTTGAAATTGCGGACAAAGTCTCTTCATGGGTACTGAAACTGTTCATCAGAGCCAGTTTTACTTTTGATCTTTCTGACTGATTCAGGATGATTTCAAGAAAACTTTTTCCGTTTCTCACCTCAAGCAGGGATTTGGGACTTATAAGCCCCATGCTCGTTCCCAGACCGCCGTTGAGCGTGATTCTGACCGCGTGTTTCATCATGCGTCTGCCGCTTTCCGCGTAATCGCGGATATGATCGAAATCTGCGATTTCATCCGGCATCACCGGGGCTATCTCCGAGTCGCATAAAATGCCCGTCTCGCCGCTGACCACTTTTTTGTAGTAATAAGCAAACGTGTCAACCACAATGGGCGGAAGCCCCTCTTTTTTCATTTTTGAGATGAAAGCGGACAGACTGTCCCGAATATCCTCTTGTTTCATTCACCCTCCTCTGTGAATTGAGAAGTGAGAAGTAGGTGTTGTCATTTCGAGCGAAGCGTTCCCTGTCATTTCGAGCGGAGCGAGAAATCTTAG
>DZCT01000273.1 GCA_022736535.1 Desulfatirhabdium butyrativorans
GCCTATGACGCATTGCGTCATAGTCTGAACCCTGATTCACCTGATTAAAGGATTTGCAGGATGGGTGAGACAGAAATCCTGATAAATCCTTATAATCCTACAAATCCCGGTTCGGACAGTGTGCGTCAAGTGTCTGAACCCTGATTCACCTGATTAAAGGATTGACAGGATTTCTGCCAAGCCTCCCGGACTTTTGAATTTTCGGCGTGGGGGCGTGTTCCTGCTTCAGACCGATATTGTAGGGTGGGCAGCTTGCTGCCCACCCTACAATTCGCCATGAGGTGGCAAAACAGAAATCATGAAAATCCTTTAATCAGGTGAATCAGGGTTCAGACAATTATCTCCCTTGTACCGGAAGCATAAAATCATGATCAAATCCTTTAAAGACAGAGAAACTGAAAAGATATTTTGCCTCAGCCCTTCACGCAAATTGCCTCTTATCATTAGGAAAATTCAGAAGGAGAATTCAGATGACACAGAACAAACTGAATCCGGTTCACCCCGGCGAAGTCCTGTTCGAAGAATTTTTAAAACCCATGGGACTGAGCCGGGAACAATTGGCATCCGAATATCGGCGTAACTCTTATCCGGCTTGATAAAATCATATCGGAAAAAGACAGAATCAGTGCGGACATAGCGCTTCGGCTCGCCCGCTACTTTGGAACATCCCCCCGGTTTTGGATGGGCTTGCAGGCGGATTATGATCTGGATGTGGCATCGGAATCTCTGGGAAACCGTCTGGAAAAAGAGGTCAAAACCCGCGCCGCTGCCGCCGGATAGCTTTTTTTCTGCGAACCGCAGCGCAGTCTCATCCGTCAGGGCGCTATCTGCAAGGATTATGTTTAAGCAGGGATTTCGGGATCGTCAAGTAATCTGTCATAAATCAGAGAGGGAGGTGAAAATGAAATGGTCGGAAATCAGGCGCAATCATCCGAATAAGTTCATATTGCTGGGTGATATTGTAGAGGAAAAAATTTCTGATACAACATACAGAATTTTAGAAGGAAAAATATTGATGGTCGCCGATGACGGGAAGGAAATAAGAAAAGCCTATAACCGGTACAGACAGAAAGGAATGAATGTTCTTTATTCTCTGCCCGCAACACCGACGGACTTTATTATCGAAAATGTTCCGTTTAAAGGCATTCTGAGATGAAATTCGAGTTTTATAAAGGGCTGATCTGGGTTTCCGTGAATCTGACTTATGACGGAAAAAGTATGCACATAGAAAATTGTATTTTCGATACAGGATCCGCAACCACTGCTTTGGATATTGATCTGGTTGATTTTAATTATAATAAACCTTCAACCCTCAAAAGACTGGTCGGAATCGGCGGCGGCACACAGGAAGTCATAAATCAGAAAATTGATAAAATCGCTTTGGATCACGTTATGCTTGAATCAGTTGAAATCGAATTCGGCGATATTCGGGCTGATTTGGGGATAAACGGATTTATCGGCAACGATATTTTAAGCCTTTTTGATGTTGATATCCGTTATTCAGACCGGCAAATCTTTTTAACTCCTATTGGATGAATAGCAATAGGATAAAGATTGTTTATAAGCAGGGATTTCGGGATCGCCGGGCAGTCCCTGCTTACACACAATCCTTGCAGATATAGCAGCCCAATTCTTACTGTAAACTGCGAGCAGACTCACAGAACCAAACCACAGGGAGAAATCAATGAAGCATATTTCAGAAATAAACATGGCAGCCGACCTGCATCAATATTTCGGTTTCTCGGCGTTCCGGCCCGGGCAGGAAGAATCGCTCCGAACCCTGATGTCTCGCGGGCGGGTCTTGTGCATTCAGCCCACAGGATACGGCAAATCCCTGCTTTATCAACTGCCGTCGCTGTGGGTGGACGGCGTGACGCTGGTGATTTCGCCCCTGCTGGCGCTGATGCGGGATCAGATAGGTCAGTTGAACCGGCGGTTCGGCATTCCCGCAGCCAGTATCAATTCCGACCAGAGCGATGAGGAAAACGCGGCGGCGCGGCGCTCCGCGGCTGAAGGCAATATCCGCATTCTCTTTGTTGCGCCTGAAAAACTTGATAATATAGAGAGTTATGATTTTCTCATCCGTCTTAACATCGGCTTGCTGGTGGTGGATGAAGCGCATTGCATTTCGACTTGGGGACATGATTTTCGCCCTTCTTATCGCCAGATTATCCATGCGGTTCACTGCTTTGAGAAAAAAAATACCGACCTCCGTGTGCTGGGTCTCACGGCTACGGCAAACCCGCGCACAGAAAGCGATATTGCCCATCAACTCACGGGTCCCGAGGCTGCGCCCCTGAAAGTCCTCCGTTTATCCATGGATCGTCCCAACATCAGTCTGCGAGTAATACCGGTGCATGGAACAGCGCAAAAGCTTGAAGTTCTGGAAAAATTTCTCCGAGAGACACAAGGCGCGGGCATTCTCTACTGCGCCACCCGTGAGGGAACTGAAATTGTCTCGGAATATCTCAGGGAGAAAAATCTGGATGTCCTTTCCTACCACGCGGGTTACACGCCGGAGCGGAAACGCGAGTTGCAGGAGACATTCATGAACGGAAAAATCAAAGCCATTGCCGCGACCAATGCGCTCGGCATGGGCATAGACAAGCCGGATATTCGCTTTATCGTGCATACGGATATTCCCGGTTCTGTTACCGCATACTATCAGGAAGTGGGCAGAGCCGGGCGTGACGGGCTTCCCGCACAGGGCATTCTTCTCTTTGACGAAAGCGACCGCCGGATTCAGGATCATTTTATTCAGTCTGCCCTGCCCACATTGGACGATTTCCGAAAAGTCTATGGCGCGGTTCGCCCCGATGCGGAAAATCCGGGTCACTCGCTCACTGCCCTGAAAGTCATAACCGGTCTGCATCCCACACGAGTCAATCTGATCGCGGCGGAACTGACGGAACAGGGTTTTATTGAAAAGAAGTTGGTGAACCGAAAGCAGATTTATTGCCGCACGAGCAAAAGAACTGCTCCGGATTTAAGCCGTTATGAAAATCAGAACGCCGTCCGCAAGTCTGAATTAGATGCCATGCTGCTCTATGCCCGGGGAGAAACAGATTGTCTCATGCAGACGCTCCGAATCCGGCTGGGAGACGAACAGGCACAAGCCTGCGGTCATTGCAGCCGATGCCAGCCTGATCTCTTTCCCCGGTATGCCGTGACTTCTTCTGTCGGAGAAGCTGCCTCATGGCTTGCCCGCCGGGATATTCCGATTGACGAGACAAAAATCCCGAAAATGTCTCAGGGGTTTTCGCTCCTCAACGGAGACCTGCGTGCGCCGCTGTTTGTTCAGTTCATGCGGCAGCGGGCGGATAACAATTCCCCGAATCTGCCTTCCGAACTTGAGGAAATGCTTCTGAAAAAAATAGAGCATATAAAAAAAGAGCGGCAATTCGGCGCAATTGTTCTGCTGCCGTCAGGAACATGGATGCAGCGGGAATCAGCGGGCAATCTGACAGGCGCAGGGCTTGATGCGCCTGTGTATGCCGATCTGCTTGTCTGGAAAGAGACGCCGGCACAGCGTCAGGGCGAACTGCTCAACAATGACCAGCGCAAGGAAAATGTGAACGGCAAAATGCAGATGACCCGCCCTCTTGTCAAGCTGTATGACCGTGCCGTGCTGCTCGTGGACGATTATGTGGGTTCAGGCGCGACATTGAAAGAAGCGGTTCGGACATTGCGGAAACAGGGCAATGTTTCCGGTGAGATCGTGCCGATGACAATGGCGCGTGTGCGCTGGCGTCTCGGCGCAAAGGGAATGATCTGATAGGTTTCTGTCAGGCATACTGAATTTTTGAACAGAGACCGCCGGATAAATTGACATTATATAATGATCCGATTTCGGTTTTTTGCCGCGGACGCACA
This sequence comes from Desulfatirhabdium butyrativorans, assembly GCA_022736535.1. Taxonomy (GTDB): domain Bacteria; phylum Desulfobacterota; class Desulfobacteria; order Desulfobacterales; family JAIFKL01; genus JAIFKL01. Next base: position 3,874 of record DZCT01000273.1, read on the forward strand.
CAGACGGACACAGACAGATATCTGAAAACGGAATACGGCATTTATGCAGAAAATATGCCGCAAAAAACCGAAGTCGGATCACTATAACAATTATGTTTCAGGTTCAAATTTCATTGACAACTGTTCATCTCTGCTGATTTCAGTTGACAAAACCCGTTAAGAAAAATAAATTCAATGTCTGAAGAAACTAAGTTTTTTCAAAAAAAACTTAGTTTCTGAATACGAAATTCGCTGAATAAAGCGAAAAAAAATCAGAGAGGAGAGACCGGTATGAAAAAAATAAGCCTGAATATGAAACTGATCTTTATTCTGGCGTCAATGTCTGTTGTCACTGTTATTGTGCTTTACTTCGGCGTCACCAGCACAAAAGAGATAAACAGCAGACTCAGCCGCATGGTGGATGTGTCCATATCCAAAGTCAGATTCGCCGCTGAAATCAATCTGGATTTGCTTGAAATTTCCGGAGCGGAACGCAATATTATCCTGTCCCACACACCGGAGAAAATCGGCAGCTATGCCGGAGAGATTGAGGAATCTCAAAAAAGAATAGAGAATAACCTGCAACAGCTTCATGAATTGCTGACAGAAGATGAAGACAGGGAAACGCTGACCCAATTTGAAACAAAATGGAAAGAATATCTTGAGATTGATAAAGAAGTCCGTGCATTGGCAAATGAGAATGCAGATGATAAAGCCTTTGAGCTGATTGCGGACAAAGGACGCATCCTTATTCATAACGCTCAGGAACTTATATCAGCTATTGCAGTCAGAAACAGGGAAAGCATCCACAAAGACAGACAGGAGACGAATGAAATATATGTATCGGTGAGGAATAAAATGATCTTTGTCAGCCTGCTGAACATCGGTCTGGCAGTTCTGTTCGGCATTTATCTGATCCGCTCAATCAGCGGCACGTTCAGATCATTGTTCGGCGGACTGAAAAGCTTCAGTGAAGCGGAGTTGCGGGAGGCGTCTGAAAAATTCGGAAATATCATTATCGGTCTGAGCGGAAGTCAGGTTGGGGCATCCAGCCAGTCTTTGTCCGAAGGCGCGTCCGAACAGGCGGCTTCTGTGGAGGAAGCCGGTTCCTCTTTGGAAGAGATTTCTTCCATGACCAAACAGAACGCGGACAATGCCAATCAGGCGGACAGACTGATGAAGGAAACCATACAGGTGGTGGAATCTGCCAATCTTTCCATGCGGGATTTAACCGATTCCATGGGGGAAATATCCAAAGCCAGCAGGGAAATATCGAAAATTATCAAGACGATTGATGAAATCGCTTTTCAGACCAACCTGCTGGCATTGAACGCCGCGGTGGAAGCGGCAAGAGCCGGGGCTGCGGGCGCGGGATTTGCCGTGGTTGCCGAAGAAGTCAGAAATCTTGCAATGCGTTCTGCGGACGCGGCAAAAAATACTTCTGCAATGATTGAGGATACCATCCGAAAAGTCGGCAACGGTTCCGAACTTGTGACAAAAGCAAATGAGGCTTTCAAACAGGTGACTGAAAGCGCGGTCAGAGTGGGAAGTCTGCTGGGAGAAATTGCCGCGACCTCAAGAGAACAGTCTCAGGGCATCGAACAGGTGAACATGGCAATGGGAGAAATGGACAAGGTTGCCCAGCAAAATGCTGCCACCTCCGAAGAACTGAGCGCTCAGGCTGAAGAAATGGACGGTGTTGTCAATGAACTGCTCGCGATTACCGGCATCGGCAGAATCAGCAAAAAACATTCATTCAGGCAGGAACCGAAGCCGGATCAGGATACCGTCAAACCTGATTTAAAAGCGGCAGTTCATACTGTCAAACCTGATCTGAAGGCGCTCGGTAAAATTGTTCAGAAAGAGACAAGTCTGAAAAAAGAAGAAAATATCCGCGAGAAAAAAGAAAAAAATATGCCGATGACTCATGACTCGAAGGAAATCAAACCGGAACAGATCATCCCCTTAGATGAAGATGATTTTGATGATTTTTAACTCTCAGTCTGTCATTCTGAGCCGAAACGAAAAATTTAATTCCGCAATGTCATTTCGGGCGTTCGGAATGTCATTTCGAGCGTAGCGGTCGGTTTTATAAAATTGGCTTAACCTTCACAGAAAAGATTTCTCCTCGCTCCGCTCGTCGAAATGACATTGCTTTGCGCCCTCTGCGGGAACCTTTTTTATTTCCGAAAAAGTCTATTTTATCAGAATGCACGGGAATCAAATTAACAATACTATAATGATCCAATTTTGGTTTTTTACGGCATATTTTTTGCACAAGTGCCGTATTCCGTTTTCGGATATCTGTCTGTGTCTGTCTGTGTGCGTCTGCGGCAAAAAACCGAAATCGGATCAGTATATTCAATTGCTAACTATAAGATACACAAATGCTGTATAAAAAAGAATTAAAAACCGCTTTGGCAGCAGTGCAGAAAACTTCTCTTCTCTGCCGCAGGGTTCAGTCCGGTATTTCAAAAACGCAATTTATTGAAAAACCGGATCATTCTCCGGTAACAGTTGCAGATTTCGGAAGTCAGGCAGTGATCTGTCTTGAACTGCTGGCAGCCTTTCCGAATGACGCCGTTATCGGAGAAGAAGACGCGGCAATCCTGCGGGAAAATTCGGAATTGCGGCTGACTGTTTCCGAACTTGTAAAGGAACAGACCGGCACGGCTGATGAATCTCAAATTTTGGACGCCATTGACTTCGGCGCGCAGGATACGGATTTTACAAAGCGTTTCTGGACAGTTGACCCCATTGACGGCACCAAAGGATTTCTCAGGGGCGAGCAGTACGCGGTCGCGCTGGCTTTGGCGGAAAAGGGAGAAATCGTGATCGGCGTTCTGGGATGCCCGAATTTTCAGGCTGAAAATCAGAATGCCAAAGGCTGTCTTTTCTATGCGGTCAAAGGACAGGGCGCGTTTATGCTGCCGCTGTTTGATAAGGCAGAGGAGGCAAAGCCTGAGCGCATTTCTGTTGATGCGATTGCCGACGCGGGGCAGGCGCGTTTCTGCGAATCTGTCGAAGAAGCGCATTCTTCCCACAAAGATCATCAGCGCATCGCAACGGCTCTCGGCATCAGCGCGCCGTCGCTTCGC
>DZCT01000704.1 GCA_022736535.1 Desulfatirhabdium butyrativorans
ATGACTCCTTTATACACATTTAGCAATAACGCCGAAATAAGAATACAGGGCGTATTAAGTACAGCGTAATCCGCCGCTTTGCTTTTGGCGGGTTAGCACCCACCCTGCAAGCTAAATCCACGAAGGACACCGAGAAACATGAAGAAATTGGTAGTCATATAGTATCGGTGATTTCTTTTTCAATCATACGCTGTTATAATAAGAGATTCTTCGTTGCGCTCAGAATGACAGGGACAGAGTTTGTCACCTCTTCTACACCACTACCGAATAATGAAAAGCAGTGCTGCTCCTATATGATTCTCAAGTTTTTTTGAAAAAGAAAGCGTTTTTCGGACAAGCCGGGAAATTCTCTGACGCAACGTATTGTTGAACCGTTCGTGTGGGTTTTTCCGCTCTGTGAACTCTGTGGGAAAAACGCTGCGGGAAAAAAAGTTTCCCACAGAGTTCACAGAGATTAAAAGCCCACAGAGTTCACAGAGTTTTTTTTAAATAATTCTCTGCGGTCTCTGTGGGTTTTTCCGCTCTGTGAACTCTGTGGGAAAAAACGCTACGGGAAAAAAAGTTTCCCACAGAGTTCACAGAGTTTTTTTTTAAATAATTCTCTGCGGTCTCTGTGGGTTTTTCCGCTCTGTGAACTCTGTGGGAAAAAACGCTACATACAGCATATTCTTCTATATTTGTTATCACAGTTTCGGGAGTGTTGCAAGGATTGAGTTGATATTTCAGGGGCAGCGCTTCGGAAATGCCGCCCTCAGCCTCCGAGCCCCGGACAGAGCGGAAGGACAGCATCTCACCGATGTTTTTTATGGCATATTTTTTGCTTATATGTTACATTCCGCTTATATGTTCGGAATGACAGTCATACAAGGCGGGTATTCTGATGTCCGCCCTGCTGTCAAATCAACAGGCAAACAGAGATATTGTAAAATATGAAAACTGAATTTTCAGCCAAGGCAGTAGAAAATCTTGCCGCAGCGCAGATCTGTTTCGACAGGGGGCTTTACAATGCCTGTGCGAACCGGGCATATTATGCGGCGCTGCACGCGGCTGTCGCCGCGCTCGCTCGTCACGGAATCCGCAGGGATAAAATTGATCACGGACAGGTTCAGGCGGATTTCAGCGGCGAACTGATAAAAAGACGGAAAATTTATCCCGCAAAACTGAAAAGTTATCTGTATGATATGCAGCTTGCCAGAAATCAGGCGGATTACAGCGGCGGATCGGTAAGCCGGAAAGCCGCTTCCGTATGGCTTGCCAAGTCACAGGAATTTTCAGAATATATAAAAAAGGAAATAGAAAAATGAGAATAAATTTCAAACAGAAAGAGCTTATTCAGCAGATTTTCAATGCTATCAGAGAGAAATTTCCCGAAATTGAATTTATCAGTGTAACAGAAGGCGTTGAAAACCCCGATGATCTGTGGATTAATATCACGGCTCCCCGTGACGAAGACAGAGAAATAGAGCTGATCGAATTTGCCGGCGATAAGCTGACAGACATTCTGCTTGATTACGGGTACTATTTTCTCAT
>DZCT01000705.1 GCA_022736535.1 Desulfatirhabdium butyrativorans
CCAATCTGCACACTTCTGACACATTTCAGGCAGGTTGTCAAATCTTCCCTGTTTGTGCATATTGCGATATTCTTTCAGCAGACCTTTCCATGCCTCTTTAATGCTCAAGGTATTCACATCGCCGCAATTGACCCGGCAATGGACATCCACCGAACACAGGGTGCCCCGACCGTCTGCACAGATGTTGACTGTCCGCATCAGCCAGTAGCAGGGCTTTCTGTTTACCTGGGTATTTTCATAAAGGTTTTTGGCTTCAACCAGTCCGGCCAACTGACTTTGGGACGGATTTTGACATTCACGCCTTCATTTTTCCAGAATGTCTTGAAATCATCAGCCTCATGCCCGTTAATATCGCTGATCACAAACTGGACAAACAGTTTCTGTTTTCCGTTTCCGTACTGCCTGAGCAAATCTCTGTACCGCAAAACATTTCGGACCGCTCTTGAAAATGTCCCGCCCACCCGGATTTTCTGATATGTTTCTGGTGCGGCTGCGTCAATTCCAACATACATCGCATCCAAACCCTTGCTGATTTGTTCTTGGATCAACTCTTCAGACTTCAACATTGTTTCAGCATAAGGAATTTCAATTTCAACGGTGAAGGTTGTTTCTGATTTTCTGACAATTTTTGCATCCGTGATATTTCCATCCTTTATTAAAAGTTGCAGGATTTGCAACGGATATATCCCGCCGGAGTCAGAAAGCCCAGAACGCCGCTTGGCTCAAGGTAGATTCTGTGAACCCGGTAAACATCTCTGTCGTGTTTGTCCACATACTTGCTGCCGAAAAAACCTTTTTCCCGTACCTGCTTGAAAAAACGGATTTTCCCAATTTCCACGACAATTTTGTCGCTTTCCATTCTGCGGCCCCCGCAATTCGGACACTGAAAATTATTAAGGGCATCTTTGACAGCCTTTTTCAGTTCCTTTATAGACGGGAAATCACTGCTCCCCTCAACCGCATTGCTTCCATGCTCTTCCACGGCGGGCTTTTCTTCATAACGGAAACTGATACCCATTTCTCTCCTCCTTTATATCGTAACAGCAAAACTACCCGGAGCCTGAAAAGTTCCTTTCGCTGAACCGCTGACATAGACAGTTGCCTTTCCGATTGAGGCATGTTCCACAATCGCCATTCCCTCTCTGTCTGTATAAGCCGGCCTTGTCATTCTCGAGCTGAAACCTAACACCACTTTTGTTCCTTTAGGCTTTGAGCCGTCTCCATATCGGACATAAATGACACTGCGATTCATCAGCTACTCCTTTCTGTTTTATTTTTAATGCATAACCAAGCAAATAGTTCAGAGGCAAACAGTCAAGCCGTCCACTGTAACAATTTAGTTAGTGTTTCGATACGAATAACAGCTATTTTATGTTGTTACTCAAACTGGTCCAGCAATTCATCACATGTGCAGTCTATTGCTTCAATGATTAGTTGTTTACAGCTCTATCATACCCTCTTACCCCGCCTTCTACCGCACCTTTTAAACCGCCTCCTGCTGCTCCAACGAACACATTGAGAATACTTAC
>DZCT01000274.1 GCA_022736535.1 Desulfatirhabdium butyrativorans
CCTTCGTTTATCTGCTCTGTCCGCTTTGTCTGCGTGTGTCTGTGTGTGTCTGCGGCTTATAATATTCCTGAAAACGATGCCGGCGGATTCCGATTAATCTCAAAAAAAACCGGTTAATAAAGGGGTGGTGGTGTAGAATAGGTGATAAACCCTGTCTCTGTCATTCTGAACCGAAGCCCTGAGCGAGCGAAGGGTCAGTGAAGAATCTCTTATTATAACAGTATATTATAAAAATGAGATTCTTCGCTCCGCTCAGAATGACACCCCGAAAATCACCTCTTCTATACCACTACCAATAAAGGATATTATATGAAAATGCTGAAGCAGTATTTTTTTCTCCTGTCGCTGATTACAATTCTGTGGGGAAATATTGAACCGGCTTTTCCGGCTGATGCAGGGACAAACCCCCGTGATTGCCCTTCCGTCATCCGCTGTCCGGTGACGCGGGATACCGGCATTTCCGCCGCAGAGGGAGAAACTGCTTTAAACAACGGCGGGGCAGAAAAGCTGAAACTCAAAGGCACGCAGGAATTTCTCCTGTTTGACATTGATCCCGCACCCTTGAAAGGCAAGCTCATCGCCGATGCGACACTGCTGATGTATTCGCCGGTCAATGTGATGTCGCTCATTCTGCCGCGCCGGATCAGCAGGCGCTTATGGGGCGAAAACACGCCGCTTTCCCGGGTCGGCATTTCCACGCTGGCAAGCGAATGGAGCGAAGGCAATATGCCGCAATACTGCTCCCGCGTCGGCGTCTCCTGTTACGAACAGGCTGAATACCGAAAGCGGAACTGGGCTTATCCGGGCAGCACGCTCATGGATGTCGTCTTCGGCAAAGGCCGCACCTTATGGCACTTTGCAGATGTCAGCCAGCCCGGCACTTCTCATTTCTCATTTCTCATTTCTCACTCACTCCCGGTTTCTCCCGATGCCGTTGCGGCGCGGCTTGCCGGACTGAGCGGCGGATTTTGCCTTGCTGACGAAGTGGGCAGCGTCTGGTCCCTGAAAGACGGAAAATTCACATTTACTTATTTTCCGAATCACTTTTTATACAGCAGGGAAAGCGGAGACAGATCGCCGTATCTTGAAGTTTGCGTTCAGGGGACGGATACGGTTCCGCCTGAAGCGGTTCAGTCGCTGCAAGTTGACACAGCCGGATTTCCCGCAGGCGAGGCATTGCTTCGCTGGCATACACCGCCGGACGCGGGCGGCGGAAAGTCCCTGGGCTTCAATGTCAGTTTCCGGAGGGGAAATTCGGAAAAAGACAGAGATATGCCGAGATATTTGATTCCCATGGCAGGAAATTCCGGCGAAGAAGTCAAAATGCACATACAGGATATGAATTTTGCTGCCGGAGAAACAATTGCTTTGTCTGTCAGCGCGGTTGACAGCGCGGGAAATGCAGGTCAGCCCTTCACAAAAACCGTAGAATTATCCAAGGGCTGCGAAATGCCTTTCATACCTGAAGCGGATGTCTCTCCGTTTCCGCCTCAGTCAGACCTTCCGAGTCTCGGCGGAATGAGCGTTTCCGTTGTGGACATGCTCGATAAAATTGACCTGACAGGAAGAATGACTCCCGCGAGGGAAAATGGCTACAAGGGCGGAAACCACCTGTTTTCAGCAGAGAAAAAAATGATACGCCTTCAGGGCGCCCGCAATGAGACAATCGGCTTTCAACTGATTTTACAAGGAAAAGCTGAAAATGTCTCTCTTTCGTGCAACTTTGAACAAAGCCCGAATCTTTTGCCGAAATTTTATCAATTCGCCCATACAGTGGTCTTGAATAAAGACAAAAAGCCGGTTTCAACGCTCCCTGATCCCTTGATTCTGATGAAAGCGGGTGAGGGGTCAGCGGTACGGGGTCAGAGGTCGCATGTAGTCCCTCACCCCTCACCCCTCACCCCTTACCCCTCACCCGCTTGCCTTCTCTGCGAAATTTATATCCCGCATGAGACATCTCCGGGAGTGAAAAAAGGAAAACTTCTTATTTCCGCAGGAAAAGATTCTCTTGAGTTGGAGATTGCTCTTACGGTCTGGAATTTCACGCTGCCGGACAAGCTTTCGTTTGTCCCGGAAATGAATGCTTACGGAACAGTTTCTCCCTACAAAGGCTACGAGTATTACCGCCTTGCCCATGAACACCGCACCTGCATCAACCGGCTTCCCTACGGCTGGAACGGGATTCCCGAATTTGCACCGAAATGGAAAGGCAATGATTTTGACTGGACCGCATGGGATGAGAAAGTCGGGCCTCTTTTGGACGGTTCTGCTTTTGCGGATTTGCCTCGCAAACATGAGCCGGTGGACATATTTTATCTGCCTTTCAGCGAGAACTGGCCCCTGCCGCTCGCCGACCATTACAGGAAGTCTTATTGGGCGGATGAGGCTTTTTCCGAAGACTACCAAGCAGAAATGAGAAAAGCCTTTGCGGCATTTGCAAGACATTGTGAGGAAAAGAATTGGCGGGACACCGCATTTCAGTTTTATCTCAACAACAAAGTGACTTACCGGAAAAGTTTTCCGCAGAGTTCCGCGCCCTGGATATTTGACGAGCCGGTCAACACGCAGGATTTCTGGGCATTGAGATGGTACGGTCTGCTCTGGCGTTCTGCTGTTGATCCGATTGCGAAAAACACCCGAATGTGGTATCGGACAGATATTTCTTACAGTCAGTTCGGACGCGATATGCTCTGGGGCATTGCGGATATAGAATATATCGGCGGCAATAATGCGCAGAAAACCCGCATGAAGCATGATGAGCAAATCCTCTCCGTCCCCTCGCATTTTGCGGAATACGGAACAGCCAACCGCATTGAAGACCCGAACACGCAGCCTGTTTTATGGTGTCTGACCGCGTGGGCAAAAGGCGCGGCCGGCGTGATGCCCTGGCAGACCCTCGGCGGGCCCGATTGCTGGCGCATCGCAGACCAGACAGCCCTGTTTTATCCGCATTCCGAGGGACCCAAGCCCTCCGTGCGGCTGAAGGCATTTACTCGGGGACAGCAGGATGCGGAATATCTCACGCTGCTTTGCGATGTTTGTCAGATTCCACGTTTTACAGTTGCGAAATGGCTGAAAACTTTCATCCCTTCTGAGGGCAGAATCCGCCGCTCTTTTGCAGATGATGCGGGTACGGTTGTTTATGAAAAAGGCGATGTGGGAGATTTGTGGCAAATGCGATACCGCGTGGGAAAGATGCTTTCCGACAAAAAGGGGTCGGAAATGTAGGGTGGGCAGAGCGCAGCCCGGATGCCCGAAAGACGGAACTCCCGATGCGCTCTGCCCACCCTACGATTGTTAAGCGGGGAATTTATCCTTCGTACCTTTTTCGATAATGTCTATTGTTTTTTTTAAATCTTTATGATAATAAATTCATTATTGAAAAAAACTACAAATATGTCGCCCCCTACGGGGCTTTCAACATTTTTGATTTACTGATTATTTTTACAAGCATTTAGCCATGAAAACCAAAATATTCTGCATCATTTTTATCCTGCTGGCAGCGCATGGAATCTGTCTGTCTGCTGAACCGGACGCTGATCAGAAAGCTGACAAAGAAAAACCTTTAGTGATTGCCATGAGCAAATCTTTCCCGCCCCTGACCTTTCTCAATGCCGAAGGTAATCCCACAGGTCTGTTTGTGGATATGTGGAAACTCTGGTCTGAAAAGACGGGGCGGAAAATCGAATTTCTGCCTTCCGCATGGAATGAAGGTCTGGAAAACGTAAAAAACGGCAATGCAGACATTCATTCATGCCTTGCGCCCACGCCGGAGCGGGAAAAGTGGATGGCTTTTTCTCAGGCATTGTATGAAAATCTTTTCTACCTCTTTTTTCCTCTGTCTCAGTTAAAAGAAGGAAAAAGCTTGACCGTCAACGATTTGGCAGGACAGAAAGTCGGCGTCATCCCCAATTCCTCTCAGGAGGAATTTCTGAGGAAAAAATACCCGGATATTGAATTGGTCTTGTTTGAAAGCACGGAAAAGGCAATTCTCGCAGCCGGCGAAGGAAAAATAAGGGCGGTCGCGGATTCATATCTCAGCACCTCCGCAGATATTACGCGTCTGGGATTGTCCGGAGAATTCAGATGCAGCGAACAGATACTTTATTCCAAAACATTTCATGCGGGTATTCTCAAAGAAAACAAAGTATTGCTTGAAGTCGTGGACAAAGGCTTTGATGCAGTCTCAGATAAAGAATTGTCGGAAATTGAAAGCCGCTGGATACCGGACCCGACAAAACGCTATTATCACGAGAAGCGGAAAAATATACGTCTGACCGCAACGGAACAGGCATGGCTGCTGGAACATAAAACTGTCCGGGTGGGCTTGTGTCCTGACTGTGAGCCTGCAATGTTTTTGGAGGAGGGAAAGTTTGTCGGCTTTGTGCCGGATTATCTTGCGTCTGTGAGCGAGCATACCGGCATCGTGTTTGAACCGGTTTCTGTTGCTACATCTGATTTTTTAAATGCGGTGAAACGGCATGATATTGATATGTTTCCGGGGATAGAGAGTCCGGAACGCAATATGTTCATGGATTTCACACAGCCGGTTTTGTTTCAGTCTTTTGTGATTGTGAACCAACGGGATGAACCTTTTATCAACGGCATTGAATCCCTCAGAAATCAAAAGATTGCTGTGGTAAAGGATATGATTTTTTATCAAAGATTGCTGAAAGATCATCCGGAGATTGAAACGTATCCTGCCGAAACGCATCTCGAAGCCCTGAAATCTGTTTTGAACGGCAAAGCCGATGCTTATATCGGACCCATTACGGTTGCCACTTATCTGATTCAGAAAAATAACTTGAACTATCTTAAAATCGCCGCAATTTTGGATTCTCCCAAACTCAGCCTGGGGTTCGCTGTCCGCAAGGAGTGGAAGGAACTGCACAGCATCATGGACAAGGCAATTGCCTCGATACCTCGGGAAGATTTTGAGGAAATTTATAAAAAATGGGTCAGCATCCGCGCCGAACACGTCATTGACTGGGATTTTGTTGTGCCCTGGATATTAGCCTCCGGCGTGATTCTGCTGATAACCGTGTTCTGGAACCGGCTGTTGTCAAAAGAGATTGTCAAGCTCAGCGCGGCGGAAGACGCATTACGGGCGAGCCTGAATATCTTTAAAAAAATGGCTTTGCTCTCAGCGGATGACATCCTCAAACTCGGGCTTGAAGAAGGCGTCAGACTGACCCGAAGCCGAATCGGATTTTTCCATTTTGTCAACCCGGATCAGAAAACGATTCACCTGAAAATCTGGTCAGAAGAAACCCTGAAAAACTGTAAAATGGGCGAGCCGGTCACGCATTATCCCATTGAGCAGGCAGGCGTGTGGGCGGACTGCGTTCGTGAGAAAAAAACTGTGATTCACAATGATTATCAGCAGCTTCCCCATAAAAAAGGTCTGCCGGAAGGTCATGTCCCGCTGGCGCGGGAAATGGCGATTCCCATATTTGAGCAGGATAAAATTGTGGCGATTCTCGGCGTGGGAAACAAAGCCCGGCATTACAGCCGGTCGGATGCGGAACAGCTTTCTCTGATTGCCGAAAATGTATGGAATATTGTTCAAAGAAAACAGATAGAAACCGCATTGAAACGCTCTTTGGAAAAGCTGCGGGAACTTGAATCCATTATCAATAAAAGTCATGCCATTGCTTTCCTGTGGCGTGCGGCGGAAGGATGGCCCGTAGAATATGTATCCGAAAATATCAGTCAGTTCGGGTATCTGCCTGAAGATTTCACGAACGGAACCCTGACTTACGCGTCAATTCTTCATCCCGATGACAGGGATTGGGTGGAGTCGGAAGTCATGCAGTACACACAGGAAGGCAGAACAGAATTTACGCAGAAATACCGGATTGTTGACAGGGGCGGAAACATTCACTGGACCCATGACCGAACATGGATCCGCCGGGATAAAGACGGAAATCTTACGCATTATCAGGGAATTGTGCTGGATATTACCGAACAGCGACTTGCCGAAGACGCACTGCGAAAATCCGAGCAGGAAAAAGCCGCCATTCTGAGCAATCTGCACGATACGGTTATTGAATATATAGATGCCGACATGCGACTGATCTGGGCAAGCGAGGCATTGAAAGCCGTTTTTTCCTGTTCCTCTGAAGAGATACAGGGAAAGTATTGTTTTGATGTTCTTCACCGGCGGACTTCTCCCTGCCCTGAGTGCAGAGCTTTCAAAGCCATTCAGAGCGGCGAATTTCAGCAGGGAGAACACATTACAGAGGACGGACGGTATTGGCTGATGCGGACCAGCCCTGTCAAAAATGAATCCGGACAAGTGACCGGCGCGGTTCACATTGCCTTCAATATTACAGACCTCAAGCGCGCCGAGGCAGCCCTCAAAGATGCAAAAGAAGCGGCGGAAGCAGCCAACCGGGCAAAAAGCGACTTCCTTGCCCGCATGAGTCATGAAATCCGCACGCCCATGAACGCGGTCATCGGCATGAGTTATCTCGCGCTCGGCACGGAACTGACAGCACGCCAGCGGGATTATATTGAAAAAATTCAGACTGCCGCAACTGCTCTGCTGGGGATTCTCAATGACATTCTGGATTTTTCCAAAATCGAAGCCGGAAAATTGGAAATGGAATCCGTGAATTTCTCTCTGGAAGAAGCGCTGAACAACCTTTCCGTTCTGGTAAAAACAAAGCTTCAGGAAAAAGGGCTTGAGCTGATATTTGATGTGGATAAAGACATTCCCGACGGGCTGGTCGGCGGCGTGAGTGAAGCACTGGATGCAAAAAATATTCAGCAGGCGCTCTCATTGTGCGGCGAGGAGCCGGGCGCGCTTTCGAATATTCTGACCGCCGGATTCAGCAACGCATCCGACGGCCCCGAGGCGGCGCAGGACGCAATCGGCGCGGCGGCCGATCTGGAGAGCGAGAAGCTTTTGCAACGGATTAACTATTTGA